>DTSC01000079.1 GCA_012965625.1 Flavobacteriales bacterium
TTTTATGAAGATTTTACTGGTGGCTTTCCTTCAGGATGGACTTTTTTAGATAATAATGGAAACAATTGGAATTGGGTAATTAATGATGCTGCTATTGATAACTATAATGGCGGTTCTGGCCCAGGCTGGACTTCAACGGGGCCTCTGCTTTCAACCAGTGGTGGTAATCACATGTTACTTTGGGGTGACGATTATAATGGGGGGAGTGGTGGAGTTCCTATGGATTCATACTTCCAGACAGATGCGATTGACCTTACAGGGTTCCCGGCTGTTGAAATAGAGTTCCAGCATAAATTAAGATATTGCTGCTCAAATAATTCTCAGCTCAGTTTATTTGTAAGTAATGACAATGTGAATTGGACAGAGTATGATGCTAGGGAAGGTATTGTAGTTAATACTGGTTCTGCCGATCCACTGACTACAACATTTGACATTAGCTGTATTGCTGGTAATCAGTCGACAGTTTATTTAAGGTGGCACAAAATTGGTGCAAGCCACTATTACTGGATGGTTGATGATATTCTTATTAGGGAATCTGCAGTTATTCATGACCTTTCTATTGAGTTTGATTATTATCTTGACCCATGGTTAGCTCCTCATTTTTCAATGATTCCTGCTAATCATGTTGACACATCTCTATATGCGGTAGAAGTTAAAAATAATATGCCTGGAATAGAAACAGGTGTTATCTTAAATGTTACCGTAAATGATGGCGCAAATGATGTATATAATGGGTCCAGTGCTTCAGACACAATCAATGGCTGTGTGGATTCAACATTATTGGCTTGTGCTGATGGATTCTTTACAACCAACATTGGAAGCTATACGGTTAATTTGGACGTTAGTCTTGATTCTGCAGATTTTGATCTTTCAAATAATTCCGTATCCCATTCTTTTGATGTAACAGACACTGTTTTTGCAAGAGATTTTGGAGGGACTCAATATCAGCTGACAGCAGCCGACTACAGTAGTTTTCAGCCATATGGCTTTGGGAATTGGTATGATTTTGTTAATGCCGATACAATAACATCAATATCTTTTCAGCTTGGTACCAGCACTGTAATTGGAACTGTTGTGCAAGGGACGGTTTATGATAATGACGTTACTACTATACTTGGAACAACAGGATATCATACGGTAGCAAGTGGCGACTTGGGTAACTGGGTGACCTTGAGTCTTGCTACGCCTTTGGCTGTACCTGCAATAAGTGCAAGGGTTGTTGCTGTAAATGAATTTGGTGGAACAGATACTAATATGACAATTTATGGTTCATCAATTCCTCAATTATATGGAACCTCTTTTTTAATACATTCAAGTGGAAACACCTGGATTGGTCAAACCCCTAATGTCAGGGCGAATGTTAAATCGTCAATAGCATGTAACCTTTCTGCAAGCTCTCCTGCCATAACTACGATAAGTTGTAATGGTGGTTCTGACGGAGCAGTTTCAGGTGTCGTGCCTTCTGGTGGAACAGGGTCTTATACTTACCTTTGGTCTCCTGGAGGTGCTACATCTGCAGATATTTCTGGGTTAACTCCTGGCATATATACGTTAACAATAACTGATTCAGTGGGATGTGTGTATATTGTCGCAGCAGATGTTGCTGAGCCAGATGTTTTAACAGTTGTGCCAGTTGTTACGGATATCACATGTAACGGAACTGCAGATGGCTCTGTTGCAGGTGGTGCTACTGGTGGTGATCTTGTTGGATCTTCTGCCATAACCTATTTTAGTGAGAATTTCAGCTCGCCAGGTATGCCCTCTGGTTTTACCTTGTTTGATGTGGATGGCAATACGCCTAATCCAGCTGTTACTGCGCTGGGTTTTGATGGAACCGATGCAACTGCTTGGGTGATAGGTGATGATGGTTCAGGATCAAATAATGTTGCAATCAGTAACTCTTGGTATGCAACTGCTGGAACTTCTGATGACTGGATGATCACAGATGCCATTTCAATAGGAGGTTCAAATGTGATCCTTAGCTGGGATGCACAGGCAGTTGATCCGAGCTATCCTGATGGCTATGAAGTGAGAATTTCAACAACTACACCAACAGTAGCTGCATGCTTGGCGAATTCAGCTTTGTTTACTATTGGTTCTGAAAACGCTACATTAACTTCTAGAAGTGTTGACCTTACAGCTGTAGGTTATGCAAACCAGACAGTATATATTGCATTCAGAAACAATTCAACAGATAAGTTCCTTTTGCATATTGATAATATTTTGGTTGAAACGCCTGCTGTTGCTTCCGCATACCAATATAGTTTTGATGGCGGAGCCTATTCAACAGCTAGCAGTTTTACGGGCTTAGGGGCAGGAACCTATCCTATTAAAGTAATGGATGCAAAAGGCTGTGAAGATTCTACCACAGTAACAATAGTTGAACCTGCTGCAATGGGTACTGCTTTTAGTTCCACAACGGCAAATTGCGGTGTAGGTGGTAGTGCTACTGTTACTGTAAGTGGCGGTTCAACACCATATACCTATTTATGGGATGATCTAAGTGCTCAAACTACTGCTACTGCTAATGGGCTAGTTGCTGGTTACTATACTGTTAATGTAACAGACAGTAATGGTTGTATTGGTATGGTTGCTGATTCTGTTCTTGGAACACCCCCCATTACATTGGATACAGCAATAATGGATCCAAGTGGATGTGGATTGTTGGATGGCTATGCAGTTGTATCTGTACTTACAGGTACGGCTCCATATAATTATGCTTGGGATGATCCAGGAACACAAAGTACAGATACTGCAAGTGGATTGTCAGCGGGCATCTATAATGTAACTGTTACCGATATTAAGTTTTGTGTTGGATATGCTACAGTTGTGTTATCGGATGCCGGAGCACCGACTGTTATAATTAATGATTCTAATCAGGTAAGTTGCATGGGTGGAAGTGATGGTAGCGCTACGACACTAACATTTGGAGGTACAGGAGCATTGACTTATAGCTGGAGTACAACCCCCGCACAGGACTCAAGTGCAGCAACGGGTTTGTCTGCTGGAACATATACCGTAACAGTTACTGATGCAAATAATTGCAGTGGTTTTACAAGCACCACGATTACTGAACCATCAACTGCAGTATCAATTGATAATATTACTGTAACAAACGTATCTTGTAATGGTGGATCAGATGGAACGGTTACTATTATTACTTCAGGAGGTATGGGGGCACATGCCTACTCTTGGTCCAATAGCCAGACCACTCAAAACATAAGTGGTTTAACGATAGGTGCATATACTGTTGTTGTAACAGATACCAATGGCTGTACGGCTAATGCTACCAGTGACACGCTTACGGAACCCAGCGCCCTCTTTACTTCAGCGGTGGGTACAAATGTAACTTGTAGTGGTGAAAATGACGGTGCTGTTGACCTTACAGTTTCTGGAGGTGTAGCACCCTATGGTTATTCGTGGTCTCCAGGGGGCGAAACTAGCGAGGATCTTAGTGGTCAGGGACCAGGACCATATTCAGTTGTTGTAACAGATGCAAATGGCTGTACTGCCAATGCCGTTAAGACCCTTACTGAACCAAATGCAATCGTGGTTAGTACAAGTTTAGTTACTGATGTTTCAACAAATGGAGGCAGCGATGGTGCCATTGTTATTGCAACTCCAACAGGCGGAACAGGTGCATATACCTATTCCTGGATAGGTCCTAGTTTTACAAGTACTAGTGCAAACATCAGCAATCTTGAAGCATCAAATTATTCGCTTATCGTTACTGATGAGAATGGATGTACTGGAAATTTGGGTCCTATTACAATTAATGAACCACCTGTATCTGTTTCTGAAGTAGTGGCGAATGCAACATTCAGTATTTATCCAAATCCAAATACTGGTAAGTTCATGGTTGAGATGAATAACCTTTCTAAAGAAGATTATTTGCTAGAGATTCGCAATATAATTGGACAGTTGGTAATAGGTGAGACCATTAGTAATGTAAGTGGAAACCACTTTAAAATGATTGATCTTACCAAGAAGGAGAGAGGGGTTTACTTTGTTTCCATAACTAACAAGAACAGTACAATAACTAAAAAGTTGGTTGTATATTAAGTGTGTTCTATTAATAGAAAACCCCAATTCCTAATAGGAATTGGGGTTTTTTTATGAGATAAATAGTAGTGGGACAAATCTGGATTATTCTTTATTCTCCACCCAATCTCCATGTTTTTTAATGAGCTTAATTAATGAATCAACTGCCTGGGATTCAGGAATGTTTTTCTCGATGACTTCTTGTTCTTTGTAGAGTGTTATTTTACCTTTTCCAGTTCCTACATATCCATAATCGGCATCAGCCATTTCACCTGGTCCGTTTACAATACACCCCATAATTCCAATTTTAATTCCTTTTAGGTGCTCTGTCTTTTTCCTGATTTTAGCTGTGGTTTTCTGCAGATCAAATAGAGTTCTTCCACATGATGGACAGGAAATATATTCTGTTTTAGAGGTCCTAGATCTGGTAGCTTGCAAGATTCCAAAAGCCGTTTTGTTTACACTTCTATCGCTACCACAATTTTCTGCAGCAATAAAAATACCATCTCCTAATCCATCTAATAATAATGCCCCAATATCTGCAGCGCAGCTTAATTGTAATTGTTCTGTAGATAAATTTCCATAGGCCCTTCCAATAATTACGGGAGTTTTAATATTGTTGTTAATCAGATCGACAAATATTTTTCTTTGTTCTGCCATGCCATTTTTATTATAAGTATCAATCAATAAAACGGCAGTTGCGTCTTTTTTTAATTTTGAAATTAAAGCAGGACTTAAATCAGCAAGACAGACATATACCATGTTGAGTTTATCAGACATGTCTTTGTTGTCTAAATACTCACTCACTGTTAAAAAAGGGTATCCATTTTTGTGAGAGATCCATTTTTTATAATTGTAAATAACGCCTAAAGTTCCAGGAACTTCAAAATTAATATCATTGTTTCCGACAAACATATAATCAGCAGCCATATCAGAAATATTCCATTTATCTGCAGAAGTGGAATAAGTATAACCTAAAGCAAAAAGTGATGCCGGAGTAATTTTCTTTTTCAAGCAAAAATCTGCCATCACAACCGGAACATTAGTTTCTCCAATATTCAAAACAGAATGTGTATCCCTTTTTATATAATCAAATGAGTGCAAGGGATTTATTTTAATTTCTTCAACATGTTCATGATCTTCAATGCCATCAAAATGGGAAAGCAATTTTCTAGCCACAGGCATTTCATGTTCAGGAGCTTCCGTTAATGAAACGCGGATAGTATCTCCTATGCCATCTCCTAAAAGAGCCCCAATTCCGACCGCAGATTTTATCCTGCCATCTTCTCCTTCTCCAGCTTCAGTAACTCCTAAATGGAGAGGGTAATCCATTCTTTCTTTCATCATTTCATTAACCAATAAACGATAGGCTTGAACCACAACTCTTGTGTTAGAGGCCTTCATGGAAAGGATGATTTCATGAAAATTCTCATCACGGCAGATTCTTAAAAATTCCATTGCAGATTCAACCATTCCCTTTGGTGTGTCTCCATACCGGCTTAAAATTCTGTCCGAAAGCGAGCCATGGTTTGTCCCTATCCGCATTGCTGTTCCATATTCTTTACAAATACGTACCAATGGCGTAAATTTCTTTTTAATCCTCTCTAGTTCTGTATTATAACTATCATCAGTATATTCTATTTCTTCAAACTTCTTTTTGTCTGCATAGTTGCCCGGATTAACTCTAACCTTTTCTACAATCCGAGCGGCAATTTCAGCAGCATTTGGGGTGAAATGTATATCAGCAACGATGGGAGTATTATAGCCTCTCTTAAAAAGCTCGTCTTTAATGTTTTTGAGGTTTAGGGCTTCCTTTTTGCTAGGCGCGGTAATTCTGATCAGCTCACAACCAACTTTAATCATCCTGATTGCTTCATCAACTGTGGCCATTGTGTCCAGAGTGTCAGCAGTAGTCATTGATTGTATGCTAATAGGATTGTCTCCTCCAATTTTTAAATCGCCAACTTTTACTTCTTTGGTTTTAAAACGGGAAAAGGCAGTTAAGCTATTGCAATACTTGGCTTGATTGCTATTATTTTCTTGTTCAGAATTGGAAAAGCCCATTTATTTTATGCTCTTCAGTTTGTTTATAACTGTCTGTACAACTTCCTTTTGTTCTTCAATTAGCTTTTTGGCAGTTTCTTGCGTTGAGATATTAGTTTCAATCTCTTTTTCTGCTTTTTCAATATTGGATTTTGCTGTTTCTATAGCAGTATTATTTCTATTGATTTCTGTGTGAAGGCGATCATTTTCTTTGACCAGCTTTTCGAGTACTTTTTCCTCCTTAAGCAATTTTTTTTCTGCTTCTTTTATTTCATTCTCAATGCCTATAGTACTTGTTTTTATAGCAAAGTCATATACGATTCGTTCGGCTGATTTCATACTTGCGTGATTGGCATCAAGAAAAATCCCTCCAAGATCAAAGCTCACAATGAAAGTCGTATAATTTTCCTTAATTTGGTTTGCCTGAGCATAGATGTCAATAGTATTTTCACTAATAGAGCTAATCATCACATTATCAGCAAATATTTCTGCCTTTCCTGATACCTTTTCTGGCTTATATTGTTTTAGCAATGCTTTCCACTCCTTCCTTATGTCATCTTCAGTAACTTGGTAAATTGTCGTAACAAAAGCGCTATGGTGACCACCACCAATATTCTCATTCGAGAGGTCAACTTTAACTTTTTGTCCTTGCGCAATTGTGGTGGCAAGAAATAGTGCAAGAAAAAAAAATGCAAGTCTCATTAAGATAAATTCTTTAGAAGTCCTTTAGTTTTCAATTTTGGTAACGCCCCCAGAGATAATAAATTTCATTACGGTTGTTGCAGATACATCTAATGGCGTAATACAATTTCTGGGAACAATAAATTGATTTCCCGACCACGCATATGAGTGAGGCAGGTAAACGGCAACCATGTCTCCTTCAATTCCCAATTCACTTAAATCAGAGTTGGTGATAAAGCCGAGTTTCTGAATATTTGAATTTTTCTCAAGCTTTACCAGAACAGGCTTGTTGAAACTCTTTTTAGTTCCGAAGAAACTTGACATTAAATCTTTTACTGCAGAGTAAATAACCTTTATCAAAGGCGCTTTGCTGATAAGAGTTTCAAAATAATTAATTATGGGGCCAGCAATGATTGTTGAACCTAAAAATCCTATTAAGGCAATAAGGATCAAAATTATAACCATTCCTAACCCAGGAAACTCAAAAGGCAAGATTCCGTCAACCAGAATGAATACTTTATAGAGAACAAAAAAGGTAACTGCAATTGGAACACTAAAAAGAAGGCCTTGTAAAAAATATCCAATGAGTTTTTTCATCATAACAATTAGTGTCCATTTAAATACTAACTATGAAAGCATAGCTTCAAAACCAGAACTTGTCAGGCTTAAAATTACAACAATTACGAGGAAGGGCAAAATTAATGTAATGGGGACAAAACCAATTTTATAATAGCAGAAACATATACAAATCACAAATTTACTTCAAAGACTTTCTTAATTATTTATGCGTAGTCAATAGGAGTAGTTTTAGAGCTTTTTGGCTGGGAAAGAATAACCAGTGTTTGCATATTTCCGATTTCTTCCACCTTGCTTAATTTGTTAGTGATGAGATTTTCGAATGCGGTGACATCTGCAACTTCCACTTTTAGGATAAAATCACATGTTCCTGTAACCAGGTAGCAATCAACAACTTCATTTATTGCAATTACTTTTTCTTTGAAAACATTGATAAAATTTACTGCTTGACGCCCTAATGAAATCTGGATAAAGGCCTTAATTCCAATTCCTAATGCTTGTTCATCTACAACGGCATGGTATCCGGTTATTATTTTTGCAGATTCAAGTTTTCTAACTCGCTCCAATGTTGGAGCAGGCGATAATCCAATTTCTTCAGATAATTGCAAATTTGTAATCTTTCCATTTTCCTGTAAACGCTTGAGTATTTGCAGGTCTGTCTTGTCTAATTTTACTTTGGACATTTTGTAAAATATTATTTTGAAGGTTAATGTACTATGAGGTTTATTCCTGTGACAAAAGTATGCAATTTTTGAAAACAGAAAATTATATTTTTTTAAAAAGAACCTTCAAATACCTGAGATGATTATCATATAATCCCTGGATGCATCAATTTAAAAATAGATCTGATGCAATACGGTCAGCAAATAATTTTCCGGAATTTGTTAAGATGTAATTTTTATCTGTAATAGATATCGAATTGTCTATATGTTTTTGGACCTGTTTTAAGAAGTGTTTTTCGATCGATTTGCCAAAATTTTCCATAAGGTAAAAAAGGTCTACTCCCCACATGGTTCGCAATGAAGTTAAAATATATTCATTGTATTTGTTTTCCAATGAAAGTATTTCAATCTCAAAATCAGGTGTGTTTTTTGCAATTTGGTCAATATATCTGTGGTTGTTGGCAACATTCCACTGCCTGGTATTACCATTATATGAATGTGCAGATGGGCCTAAACCCAAATAATTTTTGCTTTTCCAATAGTTTGAGTTGTGTCTTGAAATGAATCCTTTTAAAGCAAAGTTGGAAATTTCATAATGTATGAACTTGTTGTTATTCAAGCTTTCTACAAGCATTTCGAAATGAGCGGCCACCTTAGTCTCATCAATAGGCTTTACCGTGCCATTTCTAATGAATGTATGCAGTGCGGTTTTTTTTTCAACAGTAAGCGCATAAGCTGAAATATGAGGCACACCGTAATCAATTAGCCTGTATAAGTTCTGCTCCCAGTTTTTGTCCGTTAAGGTAGGGGTTCCATATATTAGGTCAGCATTAATATTGTGATAACCAGAATTTAGACAATTCTCTATGGCTCTAAGTGCTTGTTCATTGCAATGGCTTCTATTCATGAACTTAAGGTCTTCATTATCAAATGATTGGATTCCGATGCTTATTCTATTAACACTAGTTGATCTCAGATCCGTTAAAAAACCCAGATCTTTTGATGCGATGTCATCAGGATTAACCTCTAGCGTAATTTCCAGATCTCCTCCTAACCTGAAGTTGCCAGATATGGTTTTTATAATCTTGTCTATTTCTTGGACTCTTAATAATGATGGCGTGCCTCCTCCAAAGTAAATGGTTTGGACTTCCTCGTTTTGCAAATAGTCCCTTCTAAGTGTAATTTCCTTTAGAAGTGCTTCAACAAAATCTTTCTTCCGTGAATTGTTTGTGGAGAAATGAAAATTGCAGTAATGGCATGCCTGCTTGCAAAATGGTATATGGACATAAATTCCGGCCATGATAAAGGAGAATGATATAGAAACTACTTATTCAAAACTATCCTAAAAGTAGTGCCTTTATTTAGATCAGATTTTTTGACAAAAATCTTTCCGCCATGATAATTTTCAATAATTCTTTTACATAAAGACAGCCCAAGGCCCCAACCCCTTTTTTTAGTAGTAAAACCAGGTTGAAAAACTCTTTTATACATTGACTTCTGAAGTCCTTTTCCAGTATCTTTAATGTCAATATAAACAAACTGGGTTTGATCTAATACATTTACGTAAATATCCCCCTCTCCATTCATCGCATCCACAGCATTGTTACAAATGTTTTCAATTACCCATTCAAAAAGAGATTTGTTTAGGGGCACCTGGACATCTGTAGTTTCTGAAAAATCTAAAGAAAAGGCTACCTTTTTCGAAACCCTTGACTGCATATATCCAATAGACTCAGTTAATATATTGTTGATCTGCCCATTTTCAAGTTTTGGAATAGACCCAATTTTAGAAAACCTTTCAGTTATGGTTTCAAGCCTGGTTATGTCCTTTTCAAACTCAGCCAATGTTTTGGCATCAACAGATTTTGATTTAAGTACCTCCAGCCAAGCTATAATAGAAGACAATGGTGTTCCAAGTTGATGTGCTGTTTCTTTTGCCAGGCCCATCCATACCTGGTTTTGCTCTGCCCTTCTTGAGGAGCTAAAGGCAAAGTAGGAAACCATTATAAACAGGCTAATAACGCCCAGTTGTATATAAGGGAAATATTTTAGCTGGGTAAGCAACGTGGAATTTTTAAAGTAGATATATTGGTAATAGTCACCACCAATGGTTACTTCAATAGAGTCGTTTTGCTTCCTCATTATTTCAAGCTGCCTGCTTAAAAAAGCTGGATCTTGTGCTTTAACAGAATCTAAATTAACATGGGATAAAACAGTATTATCCTTATCAGCAAGAATTACGGGAACTGTCTTGTTATCTATAATAACCTTCAAGGCAATTGAAAGATCACCACTGCCTTCTGAATTTGCTAGTTGTCTGGTAGCTTCTGCCCAAAGCTCTACTTTCTTTCTTTCTTCTGCCTGTAGCCTGTTTACCAAGGAATTGGTATACCATAAAGAAGATAATCCAATGATAACAGCAATGGCCAACAAAGTGATTTTCCAATACTGTTTTTTAGAATAAATATTCACGTTGTAATCTTTATTTTTTTAATGAAATGATTTTAAAGCAAATAACAGATGAGAAGTCAAAAATCATCGTCATCGTCATCTTCCTGAATTTGGGCATCTTCGTCCCATTCAATAATAAAATAATCATCTCCAAATTTCTCTTTTTTCTTCTTATTCTTCTCCTTTTTCTTTTCCGTAATTGTTGTGTCCTTTTTGAACCATCCAAATTCCTCGTTCAAAATTTGCTTTAGGGTTTGTTTTTCTTCTTTGAAATCAGCGCCGATCTTTTGCAAGTAACCCTTTTTGTCATATTTTATAATTGGGTTATCTACAGTTCCAGTCATTGTTAGAAACAGCCACATTCCAAGACCGTCATCCTCAATGACTCCGAATTCTGTATTCTCTTTTTTTGCTTTCCTCGATTTTTTACCCAGCAATTCTGGAAGGTAAATTTTAAATTTATAATTAATATCTTGATCAAAAGAATGAATACCAGTTGTTGTGATATTAAGCGCCGATGAAAGAACCTCCATCTTGGGGATGTGAATGTTTCTGTTCTTTATCGTTATCTGGTTAGATAAGTTAGAAAAACGAACTTTCTTTAGCTCTGCTAATTCAATATGATCTGACAATTCCATAAGTGGCTCAAAATTAATCAATTCCCCCTTTTTGATAGTAATATCAGCGTTGGTATAAATTCTTTCTTCAATAGGGGTGAGATCTCGGTTCCACATGGATGCAAACTGAATGCTTGCATTTGTTTTCCCCTTAATGTTTTGGTCAGTAAGGTAATGTTGGCCGAAATTTTCAAACTGATAGAACATCTTTGTTATGTTTACTTCTTCCACCTCTGCATCACATGAAACCAATAGAATTTTATTTGTAGCGTCTATTACGCCTTTGGCTTTTACAAAACCGTCCATTGAACGAAAAGAGAAATTTTGCGCGATTAGTTTCTCATTCTTTAGTTTAAGCAATCCTTTGATCTCTTTTGCTACAAACTTCCTAAATACCAGAGAAGAAATGTCCAAATTTAAATTAAAATCGATGTTTCCAGGCAGACGTAATTCATAAATTGTATCTGTTTTGTTAGAAGATGAATGGTCTTGTAAAAATTCATTCAAATCGATTTTTTCTGAATTAATCTTTGCAGAGACAAGCAAATGCTGTTTTCTTGACATGCAAAATGGAACTACATTTTTAAAATATCCATCAATAACCAAGCGGCTTGATTCAACTTCCACCACTAAATTTTCTGCAAAGACATCATTGTTGTTTAAGATCAATTCGCCATTATTTATCTTTATTGGCAGAGAGCCTTCATTTATTTGAACAGCTACCTTTTGTAGCGTAAGAATTCCAGAAATTTCCAAGGTCTTGAGAAGATAGGCGTTTTTGTCCACAAATGCCTTTATTGGGCCTTTCACTCTACCTTCAATTTCGATTTCGCCACTTAGTTTTAATAGTGAGTCTAACCCTGGGAAATGGGCGCTTTTTAGATTCTTCAAATTCAAACTGCCACTTAATTCCAGATCAATCATAGGATCTGTGAAATTCCAAATTCTAAAGGTTCCATTCAAAATGTCAGATCCTATCCTGGCTCGAAAGGTTTTTGAGTTAAATTCATGTGCATTCTTGCCCTGGCCGGATTGATACTTATAATATCCTGCCATATTAATTTCAGATAGTTCAAAATTAATTGAATCTACTATTATCTTCACACCAGAAGTTTGATAGTTTAATTGAACGCTTGGTGTACTGCCTTTCCCAATTAACCCAGCAATCTCAACTTCCAAATCAGATTTTCCAGAGATCGTATAAGGTTCCAATGAGTTTTGATTGGGCAAAAGACTCAATAATGAGGGGATCATAAGCCGTTCTCCGTATAGAATGATGTCTAGATCATATTTATCCTCATCAGCTTTGTTTTTATTAAACGAGCCGGAAACATCAAAATCGATATTACCCGTTTTAATAGAGCCCCTGGTAATTTCATAATATGAGCTGTCCATTGAGAGCTCCAGGTCTCCGATAATATTTTGGTTCTTTAAGTAAGCACTATTCTCAATATTAATCTGTTTAACGAGGAGGTCATAGCTTAAGTTTATGTCTGTATGCTTGTTTAAAAACTTCCCATCAGCTATCAATTTACCTATCTGGAAATCAAGCATTTGTTTTGCTCTGGGATCATGGTAATTTAAATTTATATCAGTCAAAACGATCTTTTCCAAATCAATTGAAAAGCTTTTTTCATTTTGAGTGCTTTCTTTTTCTTGTTCTTTCCAAATGTAATAATTCCCATTGCCAGACTTGTCATATTTGATGTTAATCAATCCCTTTTCCAGGTCAAGTCGCACAATTGAGTATTTGTTATTGAAGATATCCATTATGTGAAACTGCAGATATGTTTTTTCTGCTTTGAATAATGTATCAATAGAATGATTCTCTCCAACAGCCTTACACCATACATTAGAAAACTCCAATGATGCTAAGGGAAATTTTTTTAATACAGAAAAGGTAATATCAGAAACACCAATTTCAGCTTTGAGGTGGTTGTTCAATTCCTCAACCAGGTAGTTTTTTACTTGGTCCTGATAGAGATATGCTATTACCAGTCCTGCAGCAATCGCAAATGTTATAGTCAGTATAAATATCAGGGAAATGCGCTTGACTGTCTTCATATTTAGGTCAAACGAATAAAAGATTGAATGAATTGCATTTTATTTACCTGAAAGCATTTTTAACATTCCAATTTCTTTTAGGCCAAGAAATCGCCACCTGCCTCTTGGAATATCTTTTTTGGTAAGACCAGCATAGCAAATTCTGTCAAGTTTCACTACCTTGAAATTGAGCTTTTCAAAGATTCTTCTGATAATTCTGTTTTTTCCAGAATGCAATTCTATCCCTATGTGTTTCTTGTTCTTTCCATCTCCAATATACTCTACAACATCTACCTCTGCTTTTCCGTCTTCCAGGATTAACCCTTTACGGATCTCATTAAGCTCTTTTGGGCTTATACCCTTGTCAATTAGGACATGATAAATTTTCCGAATATTATATTTAGGGTGTGTTAATTTTTTAGTCATTTCCCCATCATTTGTAAACAAAAGTAAGCCCGTTGTGTTTCTGTCAAGACGGCCTACCGGATAAATGCGCTCTTTACATGCGCCTCCAACAAGGCCCATAACAGTTTTTCTGCCATGAGTGTCCTCCATGGTAGTTATATGATCCTTTGGCTTGTTTAGTAAGACAAAAACTTTTTTCTCTCCAGTTAAAACTTTGTTATTGTGTTTTACAGAATCTTCTGGTCCCACTTTTATCCCCATTTCAGTTACCACTTTGCCATTTACCTTAATCATTCCAGAAATGATTAACTTGTCTGCATCTCTTCTAGAGCAAAGACCAGAATTAGCGATATACTTATTTAGTCGTACAAGGCCATCATTAAAATCTGGCTTGGTACTCCCCTTTCTTTTTTCTTTTGTCCAGCTATCTGTTTTCTTTCTCTTTTTCATTTATCTGTTTGTAACCAATGGGGAAAAAGCATCCTCATGGTGAATAATCTCATGACCAATATTTTTTATTGTAATGCCAACAACATCAAATCGTGTTTCTGAATTTGAATTTCGCTCTTCAATAAAGGCATTTGCAGCTTTGATTAATAGCTTTTGTTTAGCCACTGTAACAAATTCTTCTGGATTGCCATACCTTTGATTTGTTCGGGTTTTTACTTCTACAATTACCAATATATCACTAATTGTGGCAATGACATCAATTTCTGCTTTTGAAAAACGCCAATTTGTCTCAAGAATTTCATATCCTTTCTCTTTAAGCATCTTAATAGCAATTTTTTCGCCCCGAATACCAAGTGAATTATGTTCTGCCATTTTCTATTGAGGCTAGCTTATAAATTGTAATTGCACCTTTTTATTTTCAACCATTACTTTTGCTTCACTCCCTATAATTAATGGCATATTAGCTTCTACATGGCCTGCAGGAAAATCAAAACATACCGGATAGTTAAATCCTTCCACAGCTTCAAAAATAATTTCACAGGCATTCTTTCCAAAGTGGATGTTATTGTCATTCATTTCAGTCATTCCTCCAACGATTAGTCCTGCAAGATTCCTTAGCATACCAGCTCTTTTGAGGTTCATCATCATCCTGTCAATATGATACAGATATTCGTCAACATCTTCAATAAATAAGATCTTTCCATCTGTTTGAATATTGGAATTTGTTCCTGTCATACTATACAAAAGAGACAAGTTCCCGCCAACAAAGACTCCTTGACAGCTTCCCCCCCTGTTAAATTTTGATGGGGGAATTTGATATCCAATGGGTTCTCCAAACAGGGCTTTTCTCAAGCCCTCCACTCCTTTATTATCCTTGGCAAAGTTAATCGCCATGATTCCATGAATCGATTTTACATTAATGTTTGTATGGATATGGGAATGTAATGCCGTGACATCACTATACCCAATCAACCATTTTGGATTTTCTATAAAGTTTGAAAAATCCAGGTTGTCTACGATCTTTATCGTTCCGTAGCCTCCCCGGGCGCACAATATTGCTTTAATATTAGGATCGTCAAGCATGTTTTGAAGATCCTTCGCTCTTTGAGCATCAGTTCCTGAAAATTGATTGTCAGCCTGGAATAAATGCATCCCTTTAATTACCCGCAAGCCCCAGCTTTCCAAAATGTATTCACAGGGATTGATCTCCTTCTCGGAGATTCTTCTTGCCGTTGAGATGATCCCTATAGAATCCCCTTCCTTTAAAAAACTAGGTGTGATCAATTTAATTTTGCTTTTTTTATACCTTTGCAAAGGTAGCATTTTCAATCGCGAATTAGCAGACTCACCAATGGGTGCTCCATAGAAAAATGAAAAGTGAAGACAAGAAATTCAAACGGTATTTAATTACATCTGCCCTGCCTTATGCCAATGGACCTTTACACATTGGCCAAATTGCCGGTGCATATATTACAGCTGATATTTATACTCGGTTTCTCCGGTTAAACAACAAGGATGTTGTTTTTGTTTGCGGATCAGATGAGAATGGCGCTGCTATCACACTAAGGGCAAAAAAAGAAAAGACCAGTCCTAAAGTGATTGTAGACAGGTACCACAAATTAATTAAAGAATCATTTTCTGATTTTGGTGTTGAATTTGATATTTACCACAGAACCTCTTCATCATTACATCATGAGACTGCTGCTGCGTTTTTCAATGTGCTTCATGATAAAGGCCAATTTGAACAAAGGACGGTTGAACAATATTATGATGATGAGCATTCTCAATTTTTAGCCGATCGCTACATTTCCGGTACCTGTCCCAAATGTACTTATGAGGCCGCATATGGTGATCAGTGTGAAAAATGCGGTTCTGCCCTAAGTCCTAAGGAGCTGATCTCTCCACGGTCTGCTTTAAGTGGCAATGAACCCATTCTGAAGGAAACAACGCACTGGTATCTCCCAATGGGGAATTATGAAGACTGGCTAAAAGAATGGATAATCAAGGGACATAAAGACGATTGGAAAGTAAATGTCTATGGGCAATGTAAATCATGGATAGAAGGAGGCTTGAAAAGCAGGGCCATGACTCGCGACCTGGACTGGGGTGTAAAAGTGCCCTTAGAAGGAGCTGATGGCAAAGTACTTTATGTCTGGCTGGATGCCCCCATAGGATATATTTCTGCCACAAAGCAGTGGGCTTTGGATAATGGTGAGGATTGGGAAAAATACTGGAAAGATCCGGATACAAAGCTCGTACATTTTATAGGAAAAGACAATATTGTCTTCCATTGTATCATTTTCCCAATATTGCTTAAAGCACATGGGGAAT
>DTSC01000080.1 GCA_012965625.1 Flavobacteriales bacterium
ATAAGGCCAAAAGGTCATGCTGAGAACCTTTAAATACTTAAGCAAATTTTAAAACTAAATGTTATGAAAACAAAAATAGCTCCAATCAGGTTCCTTGATTTTCGTACTGGCAATTCCCTATTGGCGAGCCTTGTGTTTTTGCTTTGCAGCCTGCCTGGAATTTCACAAGAATTTAGTGGACTAAAGGCTGAAGAAATTATTAAGGAAAGTGAGCTTGTTAAGATGCGGGAAGACTCTCCTTTACCTGAATTTATCCGATTTAAAAGGGGACAGGAACCTGCACTTGAAAATATCAGCCAGTGGCTGAAAGAAAAGTTTGAGCTCAAAGAAAATTTTTCTTTAAAGCTTTTGGATGTGCAGCAAGACCAGCTGGGGTTCACCCATTACCGCTACCAGCAATACCATGGCAGAATACCTGTTGAAATGGCTAAATACATGATCCATACAAAAAACGGAAAAGTTAAATCAGTAAATGGCAATATCTATAGTGAATTACCTGACTATCAGCCTACACTGACAGAAGAAAGTGCATTGCAATTTGCACTTACCGAGGTAAATGCAAGATCATATAAATGGGAATTGCCTGGCGAAGAAGCCAAGCTTAAAGGAGAAGAGAAAAACCAAAATACAACCTATTACCCTAAGGGTACGCTGGTGCTGATTAAGCATGGAAGGCCTGATTTTCGTTTGGCATATAAGTTTGATGTTTATGCACATTCTCCAATGTCCCGCACTTATGTTTATGTGGATGCAGTAACGGGTGATATTCTATTTAAAAATGAAAGGATACATACCCATGATGTGGAGGGTACAGCAGAAACCTTATATAGCGGAACAAAAACCATTACGACCGATTTTACAGGACGCTCGTATAGGCTCAGGGAGACAGGACGGGGCAACGGCATTGAAACGTATGACCTTAACAATTCAGAGGATTTTGGAACTGCTGTGGATTTTACAGATGGTGACAATTATTGGAATAATGTGAACCTTGAAATGGATAACGCAGCCACAGATGCACATTGGGGAACTGAAGTGTCCTATGATTATTTTTTAGGAGAACATTCAAGGAACAGCATAGATGGTAATGGGTTTAAGTTGAAAAGTTATGTCCACTATGGAGAATCGATTCATAATGCTTATTGGGATGGCGCACATTTGTATTACGGAGATGCAGGCTGGCTCATGGACCCTTTTACCACGTTGGATATTGTAGGGCATGAGGTAACCCATGGCTTAACAGAATTTACTGCAGGGCTGATCTATGAAAATGAGTCAGGGGCATTGAATGAATCATTTAGCGATATTTTTGCTACTGCCATAGAGTTCTTTGGCAAACCTACTGAAGCTGATTGGGTAATACCTTCAGGACTAGCTCATCATATTCCATTTAGAGATCTTTCAAACCCATGGATAAAGGGTGACCCAGACACTTATCAGGGAAACAATTGGGTTACAGGATCATATGACTGGGGTGGAGTTCATACAAACAGCGGTGTCCAGAATTATTGGTTTTATCTTTTAGCAAACGGCGGTTCAGGAACCAATGACAACGGAGACCTGTATAATATTACAGGTATTGGAATGGAAAACGCGGCAAAAATCGCCTTTAGGAACCTCACTATATATTTATGGGATGATGCTCAATATGCAGATGCAAGATATTATTCAATAAGCTCAGCAATTGACTTGTTTGGAATTACCAGTCCAGAAGTACAAGCTACTAAGGATGCATGGGATGCAGTTGGTGTCTATGCTCCAACATATAGCTCCTATTGTACATCATCTGCCTCCTTTTCCACATGGTTTTGGATCGATGGCATTTCACTGGGAAATATGAACAATGTATCAGGAGATGATGGGGGCTATGGAGATTATACCAATATCAATATAAGTATTACCGATGGCATGCCAATTTCGTTAACTCCCGGATACGCATTTGGTCCACCTGTACAAGGAATGTTTTGGAAAGTATGGATTGATTTTAATCAGGATGGTGACTTTGAAGATAATGGAGAATTAGCACTATATCCACTCCCTGTTTCTGGTACTTTGCATGGCTCAATTAACATACCTTCTGGTATAACTCAGGGAATTACACGAATGAGGATACAGGCTAAAGGTGGATATTGGGCATCAGACCCATGCGAGTCATATGTTTGGGGCGAAGTAGAAGACTACACAGTATTTATCAGCAGCCCTAAGCTTGCTGGAGGAAATGTTAGAGAGCCTGTAAAAGAGCTGGACCATACATTAAGCACAGCATTGAACCCTAAAGCAGCAGATTATGGACAGACATTGGCTGTTAACACTTTCCCTAATCCCTCCAAAGGATTGTTGCAATTAGAGGTGTTGGGAGGTGCTGAAGAAGGTTTTGCCTACAAGGTATTGAACCTCATAGGAGCGATAGTGATTGAAGGCGATGGAATATATGGTGCAGCTGCCCGTATCGATCTAAGTGAGCAGCCTAAAGGAATTTATTTTGTCAGGGTATTTTCAGGAGCACAAACAGTTTCCAGGAAAGTAACCCTCCAATAATATGGTGGTGAGTGGTGAAAAGGCTCGGGCGTTGCCCGGGCTTTTTTTATGCACTGGATGCACATTGAATTAGTTTTGAAACGTACATTATTAATTTTTTCAATTTGTTTCAACTTGTGTTTTGGTAGATATTTGATATAAGAAAGCTGAGATAAAAACTTTCTGAAACGGCCATAAGGTCATGCTGAGAACCTTTAACACTTACAAATCATGAATACAGAAAATAAAAAATTGCGAAGAGTTTCCTTTTTAAACAAAACACTGCCGCTAATGACAATGGCACTTTTTGTTTTTCTCCTGCCTGATGTGGTAAACGCACAAACCACCTACACCTTTACAAATGCTCAAAAAGACTATGACTGGAATAATTCAAAAAACTGGGAAGGTGGAAAGCCTGCATCAGGCCCCAACACCAATATTGTTATACAGGGAACATGTAACTATAACGGACCAGCATTTGAATTGGGGAAATTATTAATAACTGGAGAATTGAATATCCTCAATCTATTATGTACGCTCAAAGTTAATAGCCATACTTCTGTGATGGGACAGCTCGACAATGCAGGCAGAATAGAAATAGGTGGAAATGTCGATATTCAAGGACCTGTAGCTATGGAAAGGGGAACCATAGTCCTTAATGGCAATTCCACGCAAAGCATCACGATGGGCGGCGTTGCCAATATGTTTTACAACCTTGAGATTGATAATTCTTCCCTGGGCATTAGCATCCTCCTGCTGGATCATTGCACCATTGGGGGAACGCTTGAACTTACCGATGGAACCATCAACACCAATGGCAATATCCTGGAGATGACTTCCGAAACAGGAGATGATCTTATTGGGGGTAGCGAAACCAGCTTCATCATTGCAACAACGGCAGCAGGTGCCTTCAGAAGGCATATCGAAAAAAATAACGACACCTATGTTTTTCCTGTAGGCCTCAGTGCTGCTGAAAGCGACTATTATAAAATGGAACTTGAAAACAATCAATTAGAAACGACGTCCTATCTCGACGTATTTATGGTGCGTAATAATGGGACTTACGAGAATCATAGCGGTAGCGGTAATGCATACCATGAAGGAACAAAGCTCCTGTATTACTGTGATGAAGAATGGAGCATGAATCCTGATACAGAGCCTACAGGTGGCTCCTTTAACCTTACATTATATATTGATAACCTAAATGTTGGCTTGGGTGGCACGCTGCAAGACAATAAATACACCATTGTAAAACGACCCTCAGCATCTCAAGATTTTGCCCATTATGATAGCTTTGAAGGCTCCACTACAATTCCTGCTGATGGAGTTGAGGGAAGAATGGTGAAATCAGGCTATGCAAAAAGATCGGGATTTACCAGCTTTTCCAAAGCCACGGTTGCGGGCAGTAACGATCCATTACCCATCAAATTACTCGAATTTAATGCAGAAGCGAATCAAGAAAGCTTAGTAGCTCTTTCATGGACCACAGCTAGTGAGCTCAACAACGACTTCTTCACCATCGAAAGGAGCAGGGATGGAGTTGACTATGAAGTGATGCTGGATACAGCTGGTGCAGGAACAAGCAATCAAATCCTGCATTACAACGCCATTGACGATGCCCCATATGAAGGGCTTTCCTATTACCGGCTCAAGCAAACAGACTACGACGGAAAATATGAATATTCTAAATTGGTTGCCGTAAATATATCAAAGCCAGGGCAGCTAAGCATATACCCCAACCCAGCAAAGGATCACATCAAGGTTGATCTTGGAGATTCCTATAATGACATCAATGTGCAGATAGAATCAATTTCAGGACAGAAGGCCTTGGCAGAAAACCATTATTCTAATGGCCAAACTCTTACAATAGATATAAAAGACTTAAAACCAGGCATCTATTTCTTGCGCTTGTTTTCACAAGAAAAGAATGAGGTCTTCAAATTTATTAAAGCAAAATAACCGACCGAGCTATTGAAATTATTAATTATTAAAAACGAAAATTAAATCAGGAAATTAAATGATTGGATTTTTGAAATGTACAAATTTTGAAATCTTGTCACAATATTAAAGCAACCAAAAAACACAACGGCGTCTTTTAATAAATAACAGAAAAAAATAAAGGGGAACAAACACCTAACAATAATTATGAAAACCTTAATTACATTATTTACTGCGGTTCTTTTGAGCCAGGCTATAAGCGCACAGACAACCTTAATTCCCGACGCTAACTTTGAGCAGGCCTTGATAGACCTGGGTCATGACACAGGCATTCCTGATGGGTCTGTACCAACAGGAAATATTAATACGGTAAGTGCCTTAAATGTCTCTTGGAAAAACATTT
>DTSC01000081.1 GCA_012965625.1 Flavobacteriales bacterium
TTACAAATGCATTGTGGTTTTTGTATATTTGACTATGCTACGCCTCACCCTCATAACCTCTCTCTGCCTTTGGTTCACCATGGCCTCTTCCCTCAACCTCGACTCCCTCTGGGGAGTGTGGAACGACATTTCACAAGTCGATACTAGCCGCCTCGAAGCAATGGCTAAAATCGCACAGGATGGTTATTTATATTCACAACCCGACTCTGCTTTTTATTTTGTACAGCTTCAATATAACTTCGCAGAATCTATAAACAATAAAAAATGGATGGCTTATGCTTTAAACACACAAGGAGTGTCATTTGCAATTAGAGGCGACTTTATCAAGGCCATAGACTATTTCACTAGAAGCTTAAAAATAAAAGAGGAAATGGGTAATAAAGGAGGTATTGCTATGTCTTTGGGTAATATTGGAAATATTTATAAAATTCAGGGCGATTATGCCAAGGCAATAGACTATTACACTAGAAGCTTAAAAATATTTGAAGAGCTGGGAGATAAAAAAGGCATTGCTTACTCTTTAAATAACATTGGAATTATTTATAAAGATCAGGGCGATTACACCAAAGCCATAGACTACCATACCAGAAGCTTAAAAATAAGAGAGGAGATTGGAGATAAAAAAGGCATTGCTTACTCTTTAAATAACATTGGAATTATTTATAAATATCAGGGCGACTATACCCAGGCACTTGAGTTGGGTAAAAAATCATTGAAACTGGCAAAGGAAATAGGTTCTAAATTACACATTGATGATGCCAGCTATTTGCTTTATAGTGTCTACGAAAAAACCAACCATCCCGCTAAAGCCCTTGAAATGTACGAGCTTTCCAACCAGATGCGTGATAGCCTGGAGAGCAGTGAGGTAACCAAAGCCGTGGCGCAGAACGAGCAAAAGCTCGCCCACCAGTCCCAGGTCATTGTCATGGAAAAAGAGCAGGCACGTAAAGCCGCCCTGGAGGCAGCAGAAACCAGGTCCCGTAAGCTCAAAACATATTCCGTTGCAGGGGTATCGTTGCTGTCCCTGCTTTTCGGCCTTTTCATCCTGCAGCGCTTTTTACATACCCGCCGCCAGCAGCGTACCATCGCCGCACAGAAAAAGGTAGTAGAAGATCAGACCAAAGAGATCACCGACAGCATCCGCTATGCAGAGAGCATACAGCGAGCCATACTGCCCTCCGACGAAGACCTTGCCATGCTGCCCGAGCACTTCGTGCTCTTCAATCCCAAAGACATTGTGAGCGGCGACTTCTACTGGATGGCAGAAAAGGAGGGCAGGGTGTACTTTGCTGCCTGCGACTGTACGGGCCATGGCGTTCCCGGTGCCTTTATGAGCATGCTCAACTCGGCCCTGCTCACCGAGGCTGTGAACGAGAAAGGGCTCACCCGCCCCTGCGACATCTTTTACGAGGTTCGCAAGGGGATCATTGACGCCCTGAAACAAACAGGAGAGCTAGACTCCCAGAAAGACGGGATGGACGCAGTGCTCTGCGCGTGGAACGGCAATGGCACCCTGGAATATGCGCTGGCCAACAACCCGCTGATCCTGATCCGCAACGGAGAGCTTAGCGAAACCAAGCCCGATAAAATGCCGGTGAGCATCCTCACGGGTGAGCAGATACCCTATACCCACCACGAGCTCAAGGTAGAGAAGGGCGATAGGGTTTATATCTTTTCCGACGGGTACCCCGACCAGTTTGGTGGTAAAAAGGGCAGGAAGTTCATGATAAAAAGGTTCAAGCAGTTGCTTCTGGATATACACCAGGAACCCCTGGAAGCCCAGCGCGATAAGCTGGATGCCGCCATGCAAAAGTGGATGGGAGACGGAGAGCAGGTGGATGACATCCTGGTAATCGGAGTGCGGTTTTAGTTAAAGGTAGTAAGACATTCAACCGATCGGATCTTTCCGTTCTTAACCCTAAACCTATACGATCTTCCTTTATTTTTCCGCTCCATCTTTAGCAAGATGTATTTTTCCTTGGTTTCTTTCATCTCCCTGGCCCAGCTTTGTTGGATAGCGCCATTTTCCAGAAGGTCCGTTTTTAAAAGTTCAACCAATCCTTTGTTGTCTGTACACAAGGTATCAAAAGACTGGTCATAAACGAAAACATCGTCATCCAGCAACGTGTAAGCCATATCAGGTGCTTGTGTTTCCCATGCTGCTGCAAAATGATTTACGACCTCTTTGTCCGAAAGGCTGTTCACAGCGCTGCCAAAGAAAAGATAGGCAAATACAATGCCAGCAATAATGCCGGCAAGGTCGGCAAGTAATCCCGCTTTTATGGCATACCTGGTCTTTCGTATGCTAACCGAACCAAAATACACTGCCAGGATGTAAAAGGTTGTGTCTGTGGCACCCTGTAGGGTAGAGGTAAGGCGGCCCACAAAGCTGTCCACCCCGTAATGATGAAAGGATTCAAGCATCATACCGCGAGCACCCGAACCGCTAAGGGGCTTCATAAAGGCAGTAGGCAGTCCGGCAACAAATTCGGTGTTACTCAAAAACAGGGAAAAGAACCATCCCATTCCCCCGACAAGGTAATCCATGGCACCCGAAGCCCTGAATACCCCAATAGAAACCAAAATGGCCACCAGGTAGGGTATGATCTTAATGGCTATGTTAAACCCTTCTTTGGCGCCCTCAATAAAAGATTCATACACATTCACTCTTTTAAACATTGCCATGATGATGAAGAGGCAGATGATCCCATACAAAATAACATTACTGATAAGAGAGGACTGCTTTTCCAGGTCCTCTGGTGCCAGGTTGGTGAAATAGTAAATCGCTCCTGCAATAAGGGCCACAAAACCACCCAGGTAGGCCATCACGATCTTGTTTAATAGCTTTACTTTTTTTTGGTATAAGCTAACAACAATCAAGCCCACCAGGGTAGCGAAAAACGTCGAAAGCAGGATGGGTATAAACACATCAGCCGGATTATCTGCACCAAACTGGTTGCGATAGTTCATTACGGTAATGGGGATCAGTGTAAGCCCGGAAGTATTGAGCACCAGGAACATGATCTGGGCATCTGATGCGGTGTCCTTTTTAGGGTTTAGCTCCTGCAGCTCAGCCATGGCCTTCAGGCCCATTGGGGTAGCAGCATTGTCCAGCCCCAGCATATTGGCAGAAAAGTTCATCAGTATGGAGCCGTGGGCTGGATGATCTTTTGGCACATCTGGAAAAAGCTGCCTGAAAAATGGCCCTACCAATTTTGAAAGGAGCTGCACGGCCCCTCCATTTTCACCGATCTTCATGATCCCCAGCCACAGGCATAAAATACCGGTGAGTCCAATGGCAATCTCAAATGAAACCTCAGCCATGTCGAAGGTGCTGTTCACTATTGCAGAGAACACCTCCATGTCTCCACCTATGGTTTTTATCAAGGCCACCAAAAGAGCAGCCAGAAAAAACCCTATCCATATGTAGTTAAGCACCACTTGTATAAAAGATATTGCTAAGGTGCATTAAAATGCTTTGCACACTTTGCTAGATCAACAGAAGTTTTAAAAGAGGTTATCAACAATTGAGATCGTAATAAGAGCAGTTTGTGTAAATAGATTTATAAGATTAAATTTCTTGCTAATTATAGAAACAATATCTATAGGTTTCCGTAGAAAGATGTAAATAAAAAACAAATGGATTATGCAAAAGACTATATTACTAATTATTCTCCTATCCTTTCAATTAAACGTTTCAGCACAATTTAGTGCGGAACTGCATTTTGGTGATGTTACATGTGGATGGGATTCTGTTCTTGGCGAATATTATGAAGTAGAGATTATCCTGGATAATCGATTTGTTGTTCCTTGTGGAGGGATACAGTTTGATATTTCAGGAGCCAGCATTGACTCTGCAGGCGGTGGTGTTGCTGATTCTGCTGGCTGGTATGTCGCTCATAGTGCCTCAACTTTCCTTGGTTTTTCTTTATCTTCGGTCACACTGCCTTCAGACAGTGCGGTGCTTACCATTTTAAGATTAATCAATCCCAGTGATACCTCCACACCTTGTCTCACCAATATTGTATATAGCGATTCAATCGGGGATCCAGTACCTATCTCTGCGGGCCCTTGTTTGTTTATTCATGGTCAGGATTTTCAGATTTGTGGTGGAGATAGTGTTTTGTTAGGTGGCATGTATCAGTTTGTTACTGGAGTCTATGACGATTCTTTAATGACAAATAACGGATGCGACAGTATTATTCGAACAGACCTGTTTGTTGATACTGTCTCCGGCTATATCATGGTAAATTCAGCTGATATCTGTAATGGAGATAGTGTTCTTTTTCAGAATAATTATTACAATAGTACTGGAACTTATTATGACTCATTGCAAACACATTTATGTGGAAGAGACAGTATCTATATCTTCAATTTGACCGTTTATAACAACACATCCAGCAGTATCATTGATACAACTTGTAATAATACCCCCTATATTTCTCCCAGCGGACAGACGTTGACAACGAGTGGAATATATTACGATACCATCGCAAATACTTCTGGCTGTGATAGCACTATCACCATAAACCTTACTGTAAATTCAACGAGCTCAAGTACTATTAATGAAACAGCTTGTGATACTTATACTTCTCTTGGCGGACAGACATGGACAACCTCAGGAACCTACTACGATTTCTTTACCAATTCTCATGGTTGTGATAGCACTGTTATTATCAACCTGACTGTAAACTCATCTTTTTCAACTTCTGAATCCGCATCTATCTGCAACGGTGACAGCATCCTTCTGCAAGGTGGCTATCAAACTACAACGGGAATTTATTACGATACGCTGACAGCTGCAAATGGCTGTGATAGCATT
>DTSC01000082.1 GCA_012965625.1 Flavobacteriales bacterium
AAATATAATTTAGAATTACTAAATATGAAAAGATTACTTTTTGGACTATTCATTTCAGTTCTGGTTTTATCAGCGTGTACTCCCGCAGGGGATAATAACGACTCCAGAAACATCATTGCCAAAGGTGGCAAACAATATGGCGGCTGCTTTAAAGTCAATGAACGAGATGAGTTTCAGTCTTTATTTCCATATTCAATAATTGATGCTGCGTCAAGCAGGATAGCAGGTCAAATCTATGAAGGTTTGGTAAGGCTAAACACAAAAGACTTAACAATTGGGCCAAGAATTGCAGAGACATGGGAAATTGATGAAGCAGGATTGGTTTATACATTTCATTTAAAAAAAGGTGTTAAATTTCATGATGATTCATGTTTCCCAAATGGAGAAGGTCGTGAGATAACAACTTCAGATTTCAAATATTCCTTTGAACTTCTTTGCACCAAGCTAATAAATGACAGCATTGAAAATTTAATGTTTGCCAGAACTTTTAAAGACAAGGTAGTTGGAGCCAATGATTATCATGAATTGGTTAATCGTGATGAAATTACGGGAATTAAAATCATTGATGACTACACCCTTGAGATTACATTGGTGCAACCCAGCTCTTCCTTTCTGTATATTTTATCCTCAACTGCTGCTGCTGTTGTGGCTAAGGAAGCAGTTGAGAAATATGGCGATATGTTGATCGTTGGCTCTGGAGCCTTTACATTCGGCGATTTCATTGAAGTAAATGACAGGCCAAATGGTGAGCCAGTCGAAAAGTTAACCCTGGTTAGAAATCCCAGTTATCATGATGTGGATTCTTTCGGAAACCATCTTCCTTATCTGGATTCTGTGGTAATCTCCTTTTACAATTCACAGAAACGAGAATTGGAGCTATTTCTTGACAAGAAATTAGACATGATTGTGGGCCTGCCTTCGGAGTCTATTAGAGACATTGTAGAGCAACAAATTTCTTATTTTGAAAAAAACCCTCCTATATTTATCTTAGAGAGATCATCTGATATGTCTACTCAATTCTATGAATTCAACCTAAATAATCCACTTTTTACTGGTGATGACTATGGAAAGAAGGTTAGGCAGGCAATTTCTTATGCTATTGACCGTGAAAAGATAATTGAGAAGGTCTTAAGTGATGAAGCTTATGGTCCAGGCATTCATGGAATCACCCCTCCATCCTTTAGGGATTATAAACAATCAGGTATTACAGGATATGGATTTGACCCAGAAAAGGCCAAGGCGCTCTTTGCAGAAGCAGGCTATCCAAATGGAGAGCACTTTCCTACCATTAATTTAAAATTGAATAGTGGAGGCTTCAGGAATACCAGCGTTGCATTTGAGGTACAAAAACAGCTAAGCCATGTATTGAACATTAACTTAGAATTGGACATTGTTCCCATGCACAAGTTGCTAGAAGATAGAAAGTATGCAAGAGGAGATCTCTTTAGATCAGGCTGGATTGCAGATTACCCAAGCCCTGAGAACTTCTTGTTATTGATGTATGGCAAAAACGTACCTTCAACTATGGAAGAACCCTCCTTCTTAAATACACCAAGATATAGTAATCCGGAATTTGATGAATTGTTTGAAGAAGGAATTGCTTCAGGTTCAATAGCTGAAAGTTACGAAGCCTTTGCCAAGGCTGAGCAAATATTGATGGAGGATGCGCCAGTCTTAATATTATGGTACGACGAGCAATACAGATTGATACAATCAAATGTTCAGAATTTTTCCATAAATGCCATGCATCATCGTGATTATTCTGGAGTATATTTTCAGGAGCTAAAAGCGAAAAAAGAACCTGCTAAAACAGCACAAGCTACTGAATGAGATTACAGTCCTTATTAAAGGCAGGTAATAGGTGTATTAAAACAAAGTGTTCTTATGATGGCCTGTCAAAGAGCAACCTCATTCCTTTAGTTGATTCATCAAATATTCCAAGGACCACCCCTTTACTTGCATTCGAGTACGCTAAATGGCCATTTACAAAAGTATGCCTAACCTTGGATTGAAAGCTGTGTTTTTCAAAGGGTGACCACTGACATTTTGAAATCAAATTTGAGGAACTTACTTTCCACGGTGAGTTGAGATCAACTACAACAAGATCGGCCCAATAACCTTCCCTGATAAATCCCCTGTCCTGAATCTGAAAACAGACTGCTGGAGCATGGCACATTTTACGGCAAATGACTTCAAGGGAAAGAATCCCCTCATGGTATAGCTCTAACATAGCCGCAAATCCATGTTGTAACAAAGGCCCCCCAGATGGTGCTTTAAGATATTGCTGCTGTTTTTCTACTAGGGTATGAGGTGCATGATCTGTTGCAATGATATCAATAGTGTTATCTAACAAGCCTTTTCTTATTGCTTCTCTATCAGCTTTAGTTTTTATTGCGGGATTCCATTTAATTAAGTTCCCCTTATTCTCGTAATCAGAATCAGCAAAAAAGAGATGGTGAACACAGGCTTCAGAAGTTATCCTTTTATCTTTAAGTGGCATATTCCCATCAAACAAGTCAAGTTCATTTTTAGTTGATATATGAAGGACATGTAATCGTGTATTGTGTTTTTTTGCCAAAGCCACCGCTTTTGACGAGGATTTATAACAAGCCTCAGCACTTCTAATGTTTGGATGCTCACTCACAGGAATGTTTTGTTTGTACAGGGCCTGGTATATGGACAAATTCTCTTGTATCGTTTCTTCATCCTCACAATGGGTGGCAATCAACATATTACAATTAGCAAAGATCTTATCCAATGCAATCATATCATCAACAAGCATGTTTCCTGTTGAAGAACCCATAAATATTTTAATGCCGCAGACATCCTTGGGATTGGTTTTCAAAATTTCTTCAAGATTGCTGTTGGAGGCCCCCAAATAAAAAGAGTAGTTTGCCAGAGAGCAAGATTTTGCAATATTAAATTTTTCCTCAAGCAGTTCCTGGGTAAATACATTGGGAATCGTATTTGGCATTTCCATAAAAGAGGTGACTCCCCCTGCCACAGCAGCCTTAGATTCTGTATAAATGTCTGCTTTATGTGTCAGGCCTGGCTCTCGGAAATGCACTTGGTCATCAATTATTCCAGGAAAAATATGGCAATTGTCAATATTGATTCTTTCAGTATGCTTTGAGTAGACTGAAAGATCTTCTGTAGAAGAAAGGATTCTGGATATCTTTCCATCCTCAATCAGGATATGGCCGTCCTTTACAGAGCCTTCATTTACAATTTTTCCGTTGCATAAAAGGAGTGCTGCCATACTATTTAAAGAAACTATTCCACCTCATTTGTATAACACCAAAGAGAGCTTCTTTAATAATATTACTGCTCATTTTGGACTCCCCCTCCTGCCGGTCTGTAAAAATAATTGGCACTTCTTCAACTTTAAAGCCAAGCTTCCAAGTGGTAAATTTCATTTCAATTTGAAATGCATATCCCATAAACTTAATGTTATCCAGGTCTATGGTTTCGAGAACCACTCTACGGTAACATTTAAACCCTGCTGTAGTATCCTGGATTTTCATCCTCGTTATAAATCGGACATACATAGAAGCAAAATAGGACAGCAGCACTCTCCCCATCGGCCAATTGACAACATTAACCCCTTTAATATATCTTGAACCTATAGCGAGATCTACTTTCTCCTGTTCACATGCATAATGCAGCCGTATAAGATCGTCAGGATTATGTGAGAAATCCGCATCCATCTCAAAAATATATTGATAATCCCTCTTTAAAGCCCACTTAAATCCATGAATATATGCAGTACCTAATCCCAGTTTTTCCGCTCTTTCTTCTAAATGTACTTTATCTTGAAACTCCTGCATCAAAGACCTGACGATCGATGCCGTTCCATCTGGAGAGCCGTCATCTACAATAAGAATATGAAAGTTTTTTTCTAAGTCAATTACCTTTCGAATAATCTTCTCAATGTTCTCTTTCTCATTGTATGTCGGTATGATTACCAACCCATCAGACATAATTATTGATTATGCATTAACGCCATGTCAAGCCAAAACAGGACTTGTAATACCCACAATGGTCAACTAAATTATAATGTAAATATAAATATAAATATGGGTTGTTTTAACATGTAAAGCCAGCCATCAATTTATGGCACCCTCTTTAATTGCATCAACAACAGAAGGATCCAGTAATGTAGAGGTGTCTCCTAGGTTTGAGGTATCTCCTTCTGCAACTTTACGCAAGATCCTTCTCATTATTTTTCCCGACCTGGTTTTAGGCAATCCATCAACAAACTGTATCCGGTCAGGTTTTGCTATTGGGCCTATAACCTTTGTGACTGTTTTAATAATTTCCGATTTCATAAGTTCAGGATCGTTATCTGTATTATGACATATCACATAAGCATATATTCCCTGGCCTTTAATATCATGGGGATATCCAACAACTGCAGTTTCCACAACATTATTATGCTCATCAATTGCATCTTCAATCTCAGCTGTTCCCAATCTATGGCCTGAAACATTAATTACATCGTCAACCCTTCCAGTGATTCTATACATTCCATCTTCATCTCTTTTACATCCATCTCCAGTAAAATACAGGTTTTTATATGTAGAAAAATAAGTCTGTTTGCACCTTTCATGGTCTCCGTAGGTTGTTCGTATTATTGATGGCCATGGAAACTTCATGCAAAGATTTCCTTCAACCCCATTTCCTTTTATTTCATTTCCTTCATTATCTACAAGAATTGGCTGAACTCCCGGCAATGGATAAGTGGCATAGCTAGGTTTAAGCTTGGCTTTAAAGTTGAAGAAGTGCCAATTAT
>DTSC01000083.1 GCA_012965625.1 Flavobacteriales bacterium
AATAATGATACGTATAGTGGTGGTGCAAAAAGAACTAAACTGGGTAAATATTTGAGGTGGATAGATTGAGGAGTTATTGTCTACATATGCAGATGTAAATAATGTAGTACTATTTCCACAACCATTGGTGATGGTAACAGATGTGCTGTACGTACCAGCTACATCATAGATGTGATCAATTGAGGGACCTGTTGTGGTAAGTGTATCGCCATTTCCAAAATCCCAGAAATATTTATTAAACCCTTTTTCTGTACTGAAATTTATTATTTCTCCAGGACAAACTTGCCAAGGATCTAACTGGAAATTCATCCAATTTGGGAAGCTCGTTGCGGTATCCACTGTTAAAGTGCTGGTAAATGTACTATCTATTTTACAGTGGCTGGTAATGGTAAGGCTTACATTATATACTCCAAGTGCGGTGTATGAATGATTAGCATTATCAGAACCATAAGCACTTACCCCATCTCCGAAATCCCAGAAATATGCAACATGACCTTTGTCTGTAGAGAATAGAGCATCTTGATTTGGACAAACAGGATTGGGAAATACACTAACTGAAGTCATGGGAAACATCAATGCGTCATCAATCCAAACATTTGTATTCAGGGTTGTTTCTTGTCCACAATAGTCAACTATTGTAACTGTAGCAGTAAATGTTCCGGCATTATCATAGGAGTGTTTTATTTCATTGGATGTTGTTGTATCAAGGGGAGTTCCATCACCATAATTCCATATATATTCAGCATATCCTTGTTGGGCGGTAAAGGTGATTTTCTCTCCTGGGCAAACCGGTGTCATACTCGCATTAAAGTTCACCATCCCAAAAGGTTTGTTATCATCAATAAATACTGATGTGTAAAGAATAGAATCGTTACCACATAAATTTGTAACTATCAAACTAATCGTATATGTTCCTGGGTTGGAGAACGAATGACTCATGGATTGAAATGAACCTGAATCTTTTGCGGTACCATCTCCATAATCCCAGATATAAGATGGGAATCCCCACGGCCCATTAAATTGAACCATTTCACTAGGACAAGCAGACGTTCCATTTTGATACCATGCAGATAGTGATACCGAATTTGGCAAGGGTAAGTTGGAATTGATACTTACCGAATCATATAATACCGAATCCATTCCGCAATAATTCATGACTCGCAATGAAGTTCGGTAATCACCAGCAGTAGTATAAGTATAAGTATAATAATTAGAATTTGTAGTATCTAAGAATCCATCACCCAAGTCCCATTGGTATACAGCAAATCCCCAGGGTCCATTTAATGAAACGGTTTCCTCAGGACAAGCAGTACCAGGGAAGGTTGAAAAACCTACCGAAACCGGAATAGGATTATTGTTTATAATAGTTACTGTGTCAACAATTGTAGTATCATTGCCACAGAGCTGATGCACCTTAACAGAGACAAGATATACACCTACTGAGGTGTATTTATGGTTGAGATAGTTAGAGCCAGTACTTGTATTTCCATCACCAAAATCCCAGTCGTAGGAAACATAGCCCCAATTAGCAGCAAAGGAGATATTTTTATTAGGACAAGCTGGCTGAGAGTTTATGTTGATAGCCATATTGGTCGGAAAGGGCTGGTATCCTATTATTAAGATATCATAAAGGGTTGTGTCATCACCGCAATAGTTTACCATTTTCAGTGAAATAGGATAGGTTCCCAAATTGGGGTAGTTATGGATAAGTGTATTGGTGTTGCTTGTTTGGGATGGACTCCCGTCTCCAAATGTCCAGGTGTAAAACTGGAAGCCAGATGTACCGTGGAATGACACGTCTCCAGGGCATGCTGGATTATTACTCTGATTAAAACCGATCGAAGAGGGGAATGGCATTGTGCTATTTATACTTAGAGTATCTGTAAGGGTCGTATCGTTTCCACAAAGATTAGTCACCTTTACAGATGAGATATAGGTTCCTGGAGCAGTAAAAACGTGACTTTTATTTCCTATACTACCTGATTCAATCGGAGTTCCGTCTCCGAAATTCCATTCATAATATGGATAACCCCATAAAGTGTTGAGGTTTATTGTTTCAAATGGACAAGCCAGATTAGGGTAGGCCGAAAGATTTGACCAGGAAGGGAAAGATACAGATGAATTTATATTTACAATTGTTGTAAGTGTTGTGTCGTTTCCACATAATTGTGTGATTGTTACAGATGCTGTATAAGTACCTATTGCAGCATAATTATGATCATTATATGAATAAGAGGTTGTATCTGATAGGCTTCCGTCACCGTAGTTCCATACATATTGCACATAGCCTAAAGAAGTACCAAAGTTTACTTTCTCTCCTGGGCAGGCAGGGGTTGGATTTGCATTTAATGTCATCCCACTTGGAAAGGGTGGGTATTGAATTGTTTGCGAATATGTGATTGTGGTGTCGTCTCCACAGTAGTTAAATAATTGTAAAGTAACCGTATAAATATTGGTTAGAGAATATTGATGAATTACATTGTCGCTTGAACTGGTTATAGGTGGGTTGCCATCACCAAAATCCCAAACATAGGATGCAAAACCAAATGGACCGTAAAAGTTAATATTTTCTCCGGGGCAAGGAACTGTTGGCCAGGAATTTATACTAATCCAGTTTGGAAAGGACATGGTTGAATTGATGGTAATGGTATCAAATAAAGTAGTATCCAATCCACCGCAAGTATTTAGCAATGTAACTGAAGCATTATAAGTACCTGGAGTAGAATAACGATAATTCATCCAGTTATTATATAATGTATCATTAGGAGACCCATCACCTTTATCATAGATATATGTTTGATAACCCCATGGTGCAGATATTGAAATGTCTTCATTTGGGCAAGCATTATCCGGATAAAGATAAAGCTGGTCCCAGCTAGACAATCCATTTGCTTGAATTGATTTAGTAATGGATCCTAGCAAATTCATTGCATTGTCATATACAATCATGTTTATATTATATGTTCCGCTATTAATGTACATGTGACTTAGCGCAGTTGTTAGGGTATCCTGTATTATTGGAGAGCCATCATTAAAATCCCATCTGTAGAAATAAGCCATGGGATTACTTGTAAGGTTAGTGCAGGTCACATTCAACGGTGTACATCCTGAAACAGGGCTTGGGTCAAAGTCAATCTGTGCATTAACTATTTTTAGGTCAGCAAAAAGAACAAGCAAGAAGAGGAAGAAAAATGGCTTGAACCCCTTGATTAGTTTGTTATAGCCTTTTGAAATTATTTCGGAGTGGACAGTTGTTTGCATAGGCTTTAAGCAGAAGATGAATCACCTAGCTAATTTACGGAAAATAAATTATGAATGCAAGAAATTCAAAAGAACACACTTCCAATAATGTGTATTAACGGAGAATATAAAACCCAGATTGATTCCGGTGCCGTGATTTACTGTTTGAATCCTTGGTATTTATTTTATGACAACTTTTTTTACGGTTGTGGCCGATTGGGTTGTTATCCGTAAATAATAGATACCTGGACCAAACTCTTTAAGGTCATATTCCTTTGTTAATTTATTATTCATAAGCTCCTGCTTTTCAGATAAAACCAGCTGGCCATGAACCGAGTAAATATTTATGGATATCCGGTCCGTAACAGGAATTTTGAATTGTAAATTAAACCGCCCGCTATTCGGATTAGGATAAATTACAAGAAATTCATCTAAATTGAATTCCATGAGTCCAATAGGAGCTGGAATGGTTCCTACCGTTACTGTCTCAACCAGTGAGTCTCCATCAGCATCATAAACGGTAACATTATAAGTTCCAGCACAAAGGTCTATGGCTGTTGCATTCGTTTGATTTGACCCATCACTCCATATATAGGTATATGGCGGTGTACCATTACTCATAGTAATCGTAGCGGATCCATTACAACTATCCTCATCAGTGTTAACAACAGAGGTAGTTCCTGTCATTTTTGGGATGGTTCCCACAGTTACTGTTTCGACCAAAGAATCTCCATCACCATCGTAAACGGTAACATTATAGGTGCCGGCGCAAAGGTCTATTGCTGTTGCATTTGTCTGACTTGATCCGTCACTCCATTGATAAGTAAATGGCGGAGTGCCATTGCTTATGGTAATCGTGGCAGATCCATTACAGCTATCCTCATCAGAGTCAATAACAGTGGTGCTTGCTGTCATTTGGTTTTTATTGTCTATTGAGTAGGACGTATTTGATTTTGAGGAATTATAGTTTTTGGTTTTTTCCGCAACGCACACATTAGCCATTTTAACATCTATACGGTACCTTAAACTGCTGGTCTGAGGTGGGTTATTGTCGTTATACAAAAAGGTGGAATTGTTGACAGAATCTATTATATGCCATGTAGTGTCATTTCCAATAATCGGATTTATACTGTCCCTCATAATGTAATAATAGGAGAATCCAAATCCCTCATAGCCATCCCATAACATACCAATGTCTGTCGGTAGATTGTTAATTGTAGTCATAAGTATGGTTTTATGATAAGAGCTTTTTGCACTTTCATTACCGCAGGAGTCAACAGCTGTAATCTTATAATAATAGGAAGAGGTATTTGGGTCAACCCCAGTATCTTCAAACCCGCTCAAGGAATTGTAAGCAACATTGCCCACAAGGGTATACGTTCCAATAATATCCCTGTAAATATTAAAGCTTGCAACTCCCATAGCAGGAGAGGGCTTAGTCCAGATAATTTCATTAAATATAGATGTTGTGTCAACGGTTATACCGCATATTGGAACGGTATCGACAAATGTGGCAACTGTAACGGAATCAGTGGCAATACATCCATTGGAATCCGTTACCGTTATGTGATATGTATTTGCCGGTAATCCTGCTGCGTTAGCATTTGTTTGCGCACCAGGGTCATCCCAGGTGTAGGTGTAAGGACTTACCCCACCTGTAACAACTACCGAGACTGAACCATCAGGGTGTCCACAATGAGCATCAATAGCTGAAGAGCTTAAAACTAATGGTGTAGGTTCTGTCAACGTAACCATTACTGAGGAATCCTGACACCCATTGGTGTCGGTAAGGATTAAACTATATTGACCGGCTGGCAATCCGCTAAGGTCTTCACTGGTGGCACTGTTGGACCAAGCGTAATAATAGGGTGGTGTCCCGCCGGTTACAGTCAGGTCGATACTTCCATTGCTTCCCCCTGCACAGGAAATATTAGTATCTACTGTTGATAGTGATAAGAGTGCTGGCTCAGTAAGTATAAGCCAATCACTTGCCATACAGTTATTAGCATCAGTAACATCTACTTTATAAGGTATTCCGGCGCATAATCCAATTGCTTGAGAATCAGTTTGGGCTCCTGGATCATCCCATAAGTAGATATAAGGCATAGTACCTCCAGAAACGGAGACCGTTGCATCTCCATCACATATACCAAAACACGAGATATTAGTACTATCTGTTAAGGAGCCAAGCAATGTAGCAGGTTGAGTAATCGTTACACTGGCACTGTCGGTACATCCTGTACTATCTGCAACTGTAACTGTGTAGGTTCCAGGTCCTAATCCTGTAGCCTGGGCATTGGTTTGCATACCAGGGTCATCCCAGTTATAGGTGTAAGCGCCTGTACCACCAGAAGCTAAGACGGTTGCATTACCATTATTATAGCCGAAACAGGAGACATCTGAACTGTTAGAAATAAATACTGTTGGGCCGGCAATGGCAGCAATGGTGGCACTACCAGTAGTATCTACACAACCATTAAAGTCAGTTAATGTAAGGGTATAAGAACCAGCAATTAAACCGGTTTCACTTGAGCTGCTTCCACTATTTGACCAGCTATAGTCATAGGGTGTTGTACCTCCAGTAACTGTTGCAATAACACTGCCATCACTAGAACTACAATGTTCTGCAGTGGTAGTAAGATCAATCGCTAGTGGGTCCGGCTCTGTTATGGAAAAAGTTCCTGCGGTCTGACATCCTCCGCCGTCCCATAGCAGCATGGTGTATGAATTAGCGGTTAAACCACTTACATCTTGAGTAAAGCTTCCATTGTGCAGCCACAAATAAGTATAGGGCGTTGTGCCTCCAGATACCGCTAAGTCAATCGCTCCATCTGAGTAGCCATTACAAGTTACATTGTTTATTGTTGCAGTATAGACTGGTGCATTTGCATTGTTCACTGAAAGGGTATAGATTGCGGAGCAGCCATTAGTGTCACTAACGGTTACCGTATAAGCTCCAGCTACTATTCCAGCATTGGTTGAGCTTGTAACGCCATTTGACCAAGCATAGCTATATCCAGGAGTTCCTCCGCTTGCACTTATGCTGACACTACCATCAGAATTTCCGCAGTTAGCGTCTGTAATGCTTGTGCTGATTGCTATTGGTAAAGGTTCTGAAAGAACTCCGGATTGAATTGTTTTACAACCTGTGGAATCTGTAACGGTAATAGTATAGGTGCCTTCCTTGAGTCCGGAAATATCCTCAATGCTATCTCCATTAGACCAGGAATAAGTATAAGGCAAAGTGCCTCCACTGATGGTAATATCAACACTGCCATCTGATCCTCCATTACATATTGGATCTGTTATTATTGCACTTGTAATACTTACACCGCCACTATCACTTAATGTTATAGAGGTATCTGTGAAACAGCCATTTGCATCACTCACGGTTACTGTATAAGTGCCAGAAGCAAGACTATCGGCTGTTGCTGTATTGTCTCCATTATCCCAAAGAAAAGTGTAGGGTGCTGTTCCACCTATAAGGTTACTAATGGATATACTGCCATCAGAAGCACTACAGCTGGCAGGTGAGGTTGAGCCAGTTCCATTTATCGAAGGTGGATCAGCTATTGTTACATTTCCAGATCCCGTACAACCAAGATTATCTGATACGGTTACGGAGTAGGTGCCAGCTGCCAAACCACTTACTGTATCAGTACTTGAGTTACCCTGATTGTTCCACAAATACGTATATGGGAGTGTTCCTCCGGCAGCTGTAGCTGTAGCGCTTGCATCATTGCCACCATTACAGGTCAATGAATCAACCAAAAAGGTTGAAACACTTGCACCGCCACCATTAATAACAGTGATCGGATAAGTATATACTGCAGAATTTCCACAAGCATTGGAAATATTAGCGGTCACTAAATAGGTGCCTGCAGAATCATAATAATGAGTCGCTTGGCCACCAGTAGTCGTTAGTGTAGTCCCATCCCCAAAATCCCAATCAAAGTTGTTTCCACCTACTCCCAGAAAATTAACCCCTTGACAGGTCGTATGTGCTCCACCTCCGGTAGGTGGCAGTGCAAAAATCTCTCCATCAACCGATAATCCACTGCCAATAACAAGCTGCAAGGAATCAGTAAATGTGTTTTCACAATTATTGGTTATTGATAGCGTAGCCCAATAGGTTCCTGGATTTTGGTATGCATGAGTTACAATAGAAAAATAGCCAAATTCGGCTGATATTACCATTGTTGCACTAGCAGAGCTTCCATCCCCAAAATCCCAGCTATTGTTAGGATAGGAGCCTGCGAAATAGAATATAATAGCATCACCTGCGCATCCGGCAATCCCTCCATCACCATTAGGAGTTCCAAAGAAATCACCAGACATATTAATAACAGCACTGTCAATAACATTGATCGTTATGCTTGATGAATCACTAAAGCCACATCCATTGCTAACGATGGCCTTTATAGTGTAAGGGCCTATAGAATTATATGCATGGTTAGTTCCGATTCCAATACTTGTATCAAGTGTACCATCTCCCAGATCCCAGTAATAGGTAAAGGACGATCCTTCCATATCAGGATGAGGTCCAATAGAAACATTATCTCCAGGACAAACGTTGTTATTCATAGTCCATATAGCTGGATTAACATACGAGTTTGTACTATCTACTATAATAGTTTTGTATAAGGTAATAGAGTTTCCACATCCATTCCAAATGGTGGCAGACACCTGGTAGGTTCCCACAGTGTCAAAAGTATGGGATATCTGTTCTTCTGTAGTAGTAAGACTATCTCCATCATCAAAATCCCAATATATAATGTCTCCACCTTCCATTTTAAAACCAACTCCATCACCTGGGCAGGCCATTGCAGGTGCCTCTATCCCTAGCCACGAAGGGAATGGGGCATTAGTATCGACCACTAATCCTTTACTGATTGTTGTATCCAGTCCACATCCATTGGTGATCTTAACAGAGAACGTGTAATTCCCTGTAGAATCATATGTGTGGTGTGTATAATTCTTGCCTGTTATTGCAGTATTTCCATCACCGAAATCCCACTCATAGGAATTGTATCCTTCCTCGGCATCGAAGCCCACCTCATCACCAGGACAGGAAGGATTTGGATGTGAATATATATTTACCCAATTAGGAAATCCTACATTGTTTTGGATTGTAACTGTAGCATTCTGCGGTGGTGTGGTATCATTACAATGGTTGACGATAAGTAGTGTAATATTATAAGTATTGAGAGTATTATATGTATGAGCAATTCTATTGTCTGTACTAGTTTGCTTTGGACTTCCATCACCAAAATCCCAAATATATGTTTTGTATCCACCTGGTGCTTCCATCCCTACATTTCCAGGGCACTGTATAGGGTTTATATTAATTGGCTCTAAGTTAGAAAAGCCAACATTTTGGTCGACAATTAGTTGCCTTTCGATGATTGTGTCATTACCACAGGTATTCCAAATTCTTACTTTAACCATAAAAGTTCCAGTGTTGTTGTATTGATGCTCTCTGTTATTCCAAGGTACGGAGTCGGTCTGGCTACCATCACCATAGTAGTCGTAAACGTACCATGCAAACCCTTGTGGGCTTTCTATGCGGATTGTTTGCCCTGGGCATATCGCATCTGGGAATTGGAGAGAATCAATCCAGTTGGGAATTCCAATGTTATTGTTTACAGAAACGCTCTCACTAATTGTAGCGTTATTTCCGCAGTAGTCATATATCGTACATTGTTGGATGAATGAACCTGTGTTACTATAACTATGCATAAAGTAATTGTTTGGGGTAGAGTCAACAGGTGACCCATCCCCGGCATCCCAAACATAGGTTTTGTAACCACCATAAGTTTCGGTGTACATCTGTTCACCAGGACATGCAGGTGGCGACGTCCACAATTGTATATTTGTGTCAATTCCAGCATCATTCTTAACTCTAATCGTATCCATAGTTGAATCTGTATTTCCGCAGCCATTGGTTATATACATTGTTACAAGATATTCTCCACTATCAGCATAAGTATGGCTTGGATTTTCTTGTGTTGAGGTATTGCCATCATCAAAATCCCAAGTGTAACTTGCATTAGACTGCCATGGGTTAAAAGACACTGGTTGCCCCGGACATATTGCTTCTGGCCACCAACCAAAGCCGCCTAGTGGTTGTCCTGAGCTATCTACATTAATGGGTTGAACAATAGTATCTATTCCACAAAGACTTCTCGCAATCAAGGTAACATCATATGGTCCTAGGCTATTATAGCTGTGGTTTGCATAATTTTGATCAATAACCAAAGGACTACCATCACCAAAATCCCAGGAGCATGAGTCATTTGTGAAGGCATTGAAAGAAATGTTATCCCCAGGACAAATCGTCGTTGCTGACATATAAAAAGAAGTATCGCGCGTATGTGCTTGAATATACAAATAGTCAAATCCAATATAATTTCCACTGTTGTCATAAGCAAAAATTGAAGCCTGGTATAATCCGGAATTTATATATGTATAAGTTGTGTCCGTACCAGCGAGGAAGCCTGAGGCTCCATTGCCAAAGTCGATAAGGAAGGTGACGCCTGTTCCACTAGTATTCTCAAAATACACAGTTAAAGAAGCGCAGCCTATGACAGTATCAGCCGTGGCTATGGTAGTATTAGCCGTAAAACTAATCTGGGAGAATACCGAAGTATAAGAAAAACTGGACAGGAATATTACGATGGATATAAGTTTTGTGAAGATCTTCATAGTAGGTGATTTATTATTAGGAGCAAACTATAGTATGGGTTTCGCTAAAATCTCATGTAATTTACATAAAAAAAGGTAATTGTGCAAAAGAATATAAAATAAGTTAAATGGAGGTTATCGATGCCTGAATTTATTTTAAAAGAATCAAAAAAATATAAATAAAGCACATGGTTCCTTCAGATTTGTTGTAATGTTTTACTTAGGAAAAGGGCCTAATTGAAAACAATAGCAGATAGGCTGTAAATGGATTTTGTAGTAGCAGATGATTAATATTTATATATTTGGTAATAGCAATTAGAGTTCAGTATATATTCCTGCTTGTTTGCAGGTCCTAAAAGTTAATTGATGGCAGAATCCTGGCAATTAGAGCTAAAAAAAGTGGCTGAGAAGCACCATGTTATTGTCTGTTGGGCTGGCGGTATTTTGGATCCTTTATGGGTCTTTAGCGATATTAATATTATACCAGAGTATTGGAAAACATTTTTTATCATCAGGCTTATAGTTGCAGGTATAACTTTAGCTGGATTATTTTTGAAAAGGCATATAAGTACTGAGCTGCTGGCATTTATTCCAGTAATGGGTATATCATTACAGAATGCTTACATGTATAGTGTAATGAATGTTGAGCAGCTACAGCAGCATACCTTTGCATACATTGCTCTTTTTATTGGGGCAGGAATGCTTGTCTTCTGGAAGCCAATTTATACCATTATAGTGGTTGCTGTTTCCTTAATAGGCAATTTATTTTTTTTCATGCTTTACTCTTCATTAACAATGGAAGAGGTGCTCATAAATGGCGGCTTGCTAACTGCTACTGTGGCTATCTTCAGTATTTTGCTGATTCAAACCAGGTACCAGCTGACAAAAAAAGAGATCATGTCCAGATTGGCCCTGGCAGCATCAAACCAAGAATTGGAGGTTCAAAAGAGCGTCATAGAAGAGAAAAACAAGGATATCACAGATAGCATTACCTATGCTAAGAACATTCAGCAAGCCATCTTACCCAATGACACAGAGATTACACAGGTATTGAAGGACCATTTTATCTTTTATCAACCAAAGGACATTGTAAGCGGTGATTTTTACTGGTTTGCCAAAAAGAACCGTAAAATATTTATTGCTGCCTGTGATTGTACAGGACATGGAGTGCCCGGAGCTTTTGTTTCAATGATTGGCAACAACTTGCTAAATCAGATAGTCTTGGAAGATAATCAGAGTGATCCAGGGAAAATTCTCACGCTATTAAATGATGGAATGAAGGCTGTTTTTACTCGTGATGCAGAACAAGAAGCACAGGATGGTATGGACATGTCATTGTTAAGATTTGACCTAGATGAGTTAAGCTTGGAACTAAAGACAGTGCAATTTGCTGGAGCAAAAAACCCACTTTATATTGTTAGAAAAGGTGTTGCGAATACAGAAATTGGAAAGCAAAATATATTCAAACTATTTGGTGAGGATTTGGTAGAATTGAAAGGAGATAAAACTCCTATAGGTGGAGAATCGGTTGAGGGTTTTGAATTTACCAGATGGTCTATTGATTTAGTAAAAGGCGATACTCTCTATATATTTTCTGATGGTTATCCCGATCAGTTTGGAGGAGAAAAAGGAAAAAAGTTCATGACAAAACGGTTTAAGGAGCTGATACTTAGCTTTCAGCCAGAAACCATGGAAAGCCAAAAAGATGTTTTAGAACAAACAATGAAAGACTGGATAGGCTCAGGAGATCAAATAGATGACCAGCTTGTAATTGGGATCCGCGTTTAAGCAGAATTGAATGATAATGCTCTTTTTTCTGCAATTATGAATAACCTGATGAATATTCTTTATATCAATCAGCAAATTTACTACCTTTACATCCCTTTTGAATAGTCAAATGACATGATATCCGTTAGGACATTTCAATATTTAATACTGATTTTTATTTTTTTGAGTATTGATGCTTTTTCTTTCGCTCAGGGGATAAAATTTTCTCACCTTGGCCTTAAGGATGGCCTCTCTCAAACAACTGTATTTGCCATTTTGCAGGACAAGCAAGGTTTTATGTGGTTCGGTACAGAGGATGGCCTTAACAAATATGACGGCCATAACTTTAAGGTTTATTCTCATTTTCCTCGTGATGAAAGAAGTTTGACTAATAATACTATTCTAGCCTTATTTGAGGATAATAATGGAATACTTTTTATTGGAACTAATGATGGCGGATTAAATATTTATGACAGAGCAAATGATAAGTTCATATCATATAAAAATGATCGTAATGATGGGAATAGTATATCTGGGAATAAAATTTTCTCCATATTCCAAGACAATGCAGGAGATGTATGGATTGGAACGGATGTAGGATTGGATAAGGTTGTTTTTAAGGAAAACGCATCAAAGCAATTAAAGATAGATGATTATCGTCATTTAAGCTTTAAGCATATTCAGGTTATTAAAGAAGGTCAATCCAGCATACCATATGGCCGTGTTAGAGCGATTTTACAAGATAACGAGGGAGATTTATGGTTTGGAACCCATGGAGGAGGCTTGTATAAGCTGCTTTTAAATAAACATGATCAGGAAACTGAACCTGTAATTGTGCATTATCAAATAGAAGAAGGCAATCCAGAAAGTTTATCTAACAATGTTGTTCTTTCATTGTATGAAGATAATAATGGATACATATGGATAGCAACTTGGGGTGGTGGTTTAAATCGGTTTGATAAAAAAACGAAGAAGTTTAAACGGTTTCTTAATGGTGAAGATGGACGTTCCTCTATTACAAATAATATTGTGCTCACCGTTTATGGTGATAGGTCTAATAATATTTGGATTGGAACATATGGCGGTGGCATGGATAGGTTGATAAGCCATGAAGATCAAACAGGTAATAAAACCTATTCTTTTGAGCATTTTGTCCATAATCCAAGTGATGAAAATACCATCTCCAATAATAGTGTTGGAGTAGTTTACGAAGATAGGTTTGGTGTGGTCTGGATTGGAACATTTGGCGGAGCTATCAATAAATATGATACGCAAACTCCCAAGTTTACACACTATGAGCATAACCTTCAGGATAAGAACAGCCTCCCCAATTATGGAGTAGGGTCTATTTACCAAGGTAAGGATGGTATAATGTGGATAGGAACATCAGGTGGAGGGCTCACAAGTGTAAACCGTGAGACAAATCAGTTTCGGCATTATGTTCATGATCCAAGAGACAACAGGTCTATACCAAATAACAGGGTTACTTGCTTGTTTGAGGATAGAGACAATGACTTTTGGGTTGGAACCTGGGAAGGGCTTTGCAAGTTTGATAGGCAAACAGGTGCCTTTGAGCGTTATGTTAATGATCCGAACGACCCAACTTCTTTACCCCATGATGTAATACGAGTGATCTTTCAGGATTCAGATGGGATGCTCTGGGTGGGAACTAATGGAGGAGGTCTTAGTAAATTTGATAAGAAGCAGTCAACTTTTAAAACGTTTAAAAATGATCCAGAGAATCCTAATAGTTTATTTACCAATAGGGTAAGAGCAATTCATGAAGATGCTACTGGAAATTTCTGGATTGGAAATGATGTTCTTTCAAAATTCAATAGAAATACAGAAAAGTTTACACATTATAAGCATAATGCAAAGGACTGGAGTACATTATCTGATAATTCGGTAAGGTCAATTTATGAGGATGGTAAAGGTTTTTTGTGGGTTGGCACTTTGAGAGGAGGCTTAAATAAACTTAATAAAAGAACTGGCCAGTTCCAACAATGGCGTTTGCAGGATGGTTTGCCAAATGATGTTGTATATGGAGTGTTAGGAGATAATAATGGGAATATTTGGGTTAGCAGCAATGGGGGATTGTCCATGCTAGATGTTGATGAAAATAAATTTTATAATTATGACATTTCTGATGGACTGCAAAGCAACGAGTTTAGCTCAGGTGCTTTTTTCCAAACTGAACAAGGGGAGCTGATATTTGGAGGGATAAATGGGTGTAATGCCTTCTTCCCCGATAGTATTAAAACGAACCCATATGTTCCTAATGTAGTGGTTACAGGATTTCAGATCTTTAATCAGGAAGTGCAGATCACTGATCAGGAAATCACTCCCTTGATTAAAGATATTGCAGTAACTGATTCTCTTGTTTTTTCATATAAGGACTATATTTTTTCCTTTGATTTTTCTGCGTTGCATTTTTCAAACCCTGGGAAAAACCGGTATGCTTATAAAATGACAGGGCTGGATGATGAAGATGCAGAGTTTAAGCGAGGTGGCTGGCACTATATTGGAACACGAAGACATGTTTCTTTTACAAATCTTGACCCAGGCTCCTATATGTTTTCTGTAAAGGGATCAAATAATGATGGTATTTGGAACGATGAACCTACTTCAGTCCAAATTACTGTTGTGCCACCATTCTGGAGAACCTGGTGGTTTTATCTCCTTTGCTGCCTGGCTGCTGTTCTTGCTTTACAGGTATTGATTAAAGGAAGAGAAAAGATTCTTAGAATCCAGCTAAAAAGAACTGAGCAGCAGGTAAAAGGACTCAAAGAGGAATTAATAGAGCAGGAAGAAAAATTTAGAAAGAAAGAGTCGGAGCTAAGGCAATTTACGATAGATTAGCAACATTGTTTTATTTTAAGAAAGGAACATTTCCTTCCGAAGCAGGTACTCCAAATTTATATCCCAGCATTACTTCATGACTTCCAGAACTATAGTTTTTAATATTGGAAGTAGTAAAATCATAAGAGTATCCAATGATTAATCGCTTTTTGTATTCATACCCTATAGCTATTACTATTGCGTCCTGAGTTCTATATTGTATTCCTAGCCATATTTCATCATCATAAAGCACTCTAATACTTGCATCCATTTGAGGAGGGAGTGGAGAAATAATTTTTAAAAGTAGTGAAGGCTCTAGATCCCAAACAGAATTTAGCTCAAAAAGATAACCACCTGTAATAAATAGATGGTTTGATAAATATCCAAAGCTCTCAGAATCTTTATTGAAAAGATCTGTTTTAAGTTTGTTTTGCAGTAAATGATTAAAGGAAAATCCAACAAATCCACGATCAGTATATAAATAGGTGCCAAAACTTGCATCTGGCACAATAGCGGATTCCACACCTTCAAATAGATAGCGTTCTTCCTCATCAGCAAGCAATATCTCTTCTCCGTTTACCTGATATTGCATTAGGCCGCCAAACATACCCATGGAAAGTATTAAATCATTGCCCATTTCTACATGATATGCATATGCTAAATTTATTCCAAATCTACTAACAGGCCCCGTTATATCTGTAAAAACAAAACCTCCTGTTCCTATTTTCTTCTGTTTATTTGGGATATTGGCACTGATGTTAAACGTTCTTGGAGCATCATGAAATCCCTCCCATTGGTATCTTACATTAGTTTGTACGAGGCTATAGTCCATTACACCGGCACTTGCAGGATTAATAACAAAAGAATTTAATAGATATTGACTATATAACGGTAGCTGTTGGCCATTCACACTTAATATCGATAACCACATGGAAATAAATGTTATAAATATTATTTTCTTCATTTTCTATTTCCTTTATTCATTTCTGTGCAATATGCTTACCGAACCTGTAAAGGGTTCTATGTCATCTTTATAGAGATTGATCACAAAATAGTAAACGCCCACCGGAAGTTCTTTGCCTTGGTAAGTGCCATCCCAGTTTTTCAAGTAACCTTTTGATGAAAATACAGGCATTCCCCAGCGATTGTAGATCTCTACCAATACATCAGGATAGTACTCAATATTTTTGATTTTCCAGGTATCATTAAGGCCGTTTCCATTGGGAGAGATTGCCGTTGGAATAACCAATAAATGATTAAATTCAACACATAATTCATTAGACCAGGATAATTCAACATTTCCACCATCTTCATAGGCTAGAATACGATAACAATGTTCAAAACCATCCATGCCAGAATTAAGCTGCACTGATGTGTCCAGTCCTGCAGATGCATAGAAAGTATAGGTGGTTTCATCATCCAGTTTTCTCCATATCTCATATCTTTCAACTCCGTTTTCCCAATTAAGATATTTGTTCCATATTAAATCAATGGTATTTGCACTTGGATCATTGTCGCCATTTAGTAAAATCG
>DTSC01000084.1 GCA_012965625.1 Flavobacteriales bacterium
GGGGCAACGGTGGAGTTGGAGGAAACTGCGATATTGATGGAGATAATGTATATGCAGATCCAGGTGATGCAGGAAATTTAGGCGGTGCCGGTGGTGGCGGCCGTATAAAGATCTTTGCTACTGATTGCCCTGGGAACAACATTGGGCCAAGCACTTCCTATGGAGGCGGCACAGGTAATGGGGGTAACGCAAGCAATGGTACGTATAATTTGGATCAAACTATGTCGTGTCCAGACCCTATAGATACCACTGATACAAGCACAAATCCAAACTCAGTAAATTGGCTGGATCCTAACATGAGCAGATTAGACTTCCTGGTTTACCCTAATCCCGCAAAAGACCTTTTAAATATTACGTTTAAGCATGCAGGGTTTAATGGAGAAGATGCCAATGTAGAGATTTTTGATCGACTGGGAAGAGTTTTGGTATCAACTTCTATGCTTGTTGAACCCAACGAATCTCCAAACCTGAGTATAGAGGGCATTGCGAATGGCTTATATTCAGTGCGAATAATAGTAAATGGCGTTCAGGGAACTGCCAATTTTGTTGTTCTAAAATAAAAGGCTCCTGAGCCATTATATTGCCCTGCCTTATATGTTTAAATAAATACTGAATGTTTAATTTTAAACATATTATAGTATTTTTGTTAAAAATATGCGATCTTTTTTATTTCTAATGAAATAAGGGGATATTTGCACCAAATAAAAATCTGATTATGAAAAAATATTATTTTGTACTGGCACTTTTAATAGTTGCAATTTCTTGTAAAAAGGATGTGCCTCAAGAACCTGAACCAACTACAACAACAACTACAACTACGACACCTCCAGCCGACTTTAGCGCTGTCGTTCAAGCTGGTGGAAGTTTTCCCGCTCCAGTAAACTCATCGAATGTCACCACCTCTGTTGATAGCATGATTGACAATGACACGTTGTATGCCTGTGTTACTGAAACCTATGACATTGTTCAAGGATTACAAGAATTTCCACTATTCAATCCTAACTCTTCAGTGATTTACCCCGGGAACCTCCTTCAAGGAGCCTCATTGTTGAATGCAACTCCGGATGTTATTGTAGTAAATAGAGCTGGTGGAACTTTTTCCATTGATATTCTTTCCGGTGGCAACAATGTATCGGAAACTGTATCAGAAGTAACAAAATCAAAAGTAATACAAGCCCTAAACGACATTATTGACAATGCGCCATCTGATGTCCCTGCCAATATCAGTTTCTTCATGGAGGAAGTACACTCTGAAAGAGAGCTTGCCCTAAAGATTGGAGTGGATTATACCCAGGCATTTTTTGCTATTGAAACAGAATTGGGTTTTAGCTCTGGCTATGAATACAACAGGATCTTTGTAAAATTGTCACAAGCCTATTATACCATGAGCTTTGATCTACCCGCTAGTTACAGCGATTTATTTGCACCGACAGTTACCCCAGCTGACCTGTCTCCTTATATTGGGCCAGGAAATCCTGCTGCTTACATTTCAGATGTTACCTATGGCAGGATCTTCTATTTATTGATTGAGTCCACAGCAAGTGAAACAGAAATCAAAGCGAGCTTAAATTCTTCCTTTTCAGGTGTTGCAAATAGTGGTGAAGCGAATATAGATGGTTCTTATTTATCCAGTTTGGAAAATCTAAACATTAAACTCTATGCCTTAGGAGGCGATGCACAAACGACCTTTAACACCATAGGTAATAATAACATCAGCCAACTGGTTTCTACTTTAGGAAATGCTGGAGAAATTACAACTGGGGTACCCCTTTCTTACGTGTGCAGGGCTGTGCATAACAACCAAATTGTTTCAGTAAATTTAGCAACACAATATGACATAACCAATTGTACGCCGCTGGGTCCCGCTACAGGAACCTATGTTACGCTTCCTGCCCCTATGTTGTATTTAATGGCAGATGACGCAAACACCAATGTTAATGGCATTATTTCTTATGACAACAATGCCAACCCAGATTTAGGAACCTATTCTGTTGGAAACACTTATGGCACCAACATAGGGGGACAGGTTGTAGAAAGCTGGCCAGATGATGGTGGCATTATTATAGCAAGCACCTCTGACCCAAATAACAGACCGGTTTGGATACCTGATGCATTAAATGGGTATGCCGCAATTGAGTTTTGCTATTTTTATGGTGATGGGTCTGGATCCAGCACATTTTATGATCAGGAGGTAACCACAGAGCTGGATCTTCCGGGAACGCAGTTCATTAATACTGATTACACTTTGTTTATGGTCGTGTCTTCACCAACAAAACTAAATGTAGAAGGATCATATATTACAAATTTTACCTCTGAGCCAATTAATGCAGGGACTTTTATGCAAGGAACAGATAACACTGCCCTCAACCAGCAAACAGTCGGGTTCAACAGCAACAACAACTTGGTTTTTGGACATAACACCAATGACCTGAATGTGCCTTTGAGCAGAAGCCCTGAATTCCGATTGATTACCTTGCGCTTCAGCAAAATAGAAGGCATGACAGCCTGGATAAATAGCAACACTACTGCTTTAGCAGACGATAATACGCTTACAAACCCCTTGCTTTCAAATAGCGGCTTAAAATTAAATGCAAAATCCCTGACTGATCCGGCAGCAAGTTGCCGAAGCCAAGTAGTGGAAATACGGGCTTATAATGTAGCTGTTACAGATAGTGACAGGCAACTGATAATAAGTTCTATCATGACCAAGTACGGTCTTTAATCCATAGGGGTTTTCCTGACTTAGAGGAATTTATTGGTGAGCTCTGCCTGAAAGTTATTGCTTTATTTCATCCTTGATTTTACAGAATAAATTAGAAGCATGTATTTATTACAACCATGCAAATTAAAATATTAAGATTATCTGCCATTCTATTGGCCATGGTCGCTTGCCAAGAGCCTGCTAACAATAAGGGTTTACCTAATGTCTCTCAAAGTTCCACTAAAGCAATTTCAGAAACTTCATTAGTTATTCTGGGTACCATCCAGGATGCAGGGTCGCCTCACATCGCGTGCAAAAAGAAATGCTGCCGGAACCTGTTTCTGGTGCCAGATAATGACAGGAAAGTCGTATCACTGGGGCTTATCGATGCAGAAAATAACAAGAAGTACTTATTCGAAGCTACGCCAGACATCACTGAACAAATGAAAAAACTGATGTCTGCCGAAACTTCTGAAAGTAAGGAAATAGCAGATGGGATCTTTCTTACGCATGCCCATATTGGACATTACACAGGGTTAATGTATTTAGGAAAGGAAGCTGTAAGTGCAGAGAGTGTACCCGTTTTTGCTATGCCTAAGATGAAAGCCTACTTAGAACAAAATGGACCCTGGAGTCAGCTGGTCACAAATTCTAATATCTCAATCCAAGAAATCAATAATAAAAAAGAAATTACCCTTAGTTCAAATTTACGAATTATGCCTTTTTTAGTACCTCATAGGGATGAGTTTTCAGAAACCGTAGGATACAAAATTATTGGCCCAAATAAAACTGCCCTGTTTATACCCGACATAGACAAATGGGAAAAGTGGGAAACAGATATCAATATTGAAATCGCTAATGTCGATTATGCTTTCATTGACGGCACATTTTTCGATGGAAAAGAAATCAACCACAGGGATATCTCTGAAATACCCCACCCCTTTATAATTGAAAGCATGGAGCGGTTTAACGATTTACCAACTAAGGAAAAAATGAAAATCCATTTTATTCATTTTAATCATACAAACCCAGTATTAGACCAAAACAGCAAAGAATACAAGCAGATTAATGATAATGGATTTAATGTATCCAAAATTTATGCTGTCTATAAGCTTTAGAGGAGACGGCTAGTTAAGAAGAAACTTTAAAAGCATCATATCACAGGATATAACTTTAAAACTTTATTGTATTTTTAGCCGATCAATCGCTAAAAAGTGACATGAAATCAATATTAGCAATTACATTAATGCTGTTAACAATAAGTGCTTGCAAGAAAGAAGGGACAGGAGGCAAGGCTACCATTACAGGCCATATAAAACACCATGAAGTGCACATCCCAGAGGCTGAAGTATTTATTAAATATGGGGCAACTGAATTGCCGGGAACGAGTGCGTCAGATTATGATGACCAGTCAGTTGCAAGCCCAGGTGATGGCCATTATGAATTTGAGGGGCTAAATAAAGGAGATTATTATGTTTATTCTACAGGGTACGACAGCACCATCTCTGAAATTGTATTAGGTGGAACTCCTGTAAAGATCAAAAAGAAATCTGAAATAATAGAGATTGATATTCCTGTAACAGAATAATATTGGAGCGGGATGCCCCACTGTATTATTAAGCTGGAATATTAATAATATTCATGTACAAAAAGGGCCTTCAAATATTAGCAATTTTAACAACCCTGGGCCTTACTACATGTACATGGGACAAATCCCCTCCAGACTATAAAGGGTATCCTGAGAACATTGGGGCTATAATGCTCACAAAATGTGCTACTCCCGGCTGCCATAATGATATCAGCAAGGATGCTGCAGGTGGTCTTTCGCTTACCTCTTGGGACAAGCTCTTTGAAGGCACTGTAGACAATGCAGCTGTTGTGCCATACCGGCCAGACCAGAGTTTCCTGATGTTTTTTATTAACACGTATGCGGATCTGGGACAGACCCTTACCCCTGTTATGCCCTATAACGCACCGCCTTTAACAAAACAAGAAGTTATCGATATACAGGATTGGATAAGCAATGGTGCTCCTGACAAAGATGGCTTTGTTAAATTTTCAGATAATGCTGAAACC
>DTSC01000085.1 GCA_012965625.1 Flavobacteriales bacterium
ATATGATGTATTGAATTCAAAAGAGGCAAGAGAAGAAGCTGATGGTAATGATTATTCTCTTTTACATATCATAAAACCCGAAATAGACCTTCCTGAGGAAATGGATGTTCATGCTCCAGAGGTTTATGAGAAAGCAGCTGAGAATTATAACAGATTCAAGGATAATAATTGGCTTGTTCAGGATGAAGATAATTGTTTATATATCTATGCTCAAACAATGAATGGAAAGACGCAATACGGAATAGTTGGATGTGCATCAGTTGATGATTATATTAATGGTGTAATTAAAAAGCATGAACTTACCAGGCCTGAGAAGGAAGAAGATAGAATGAAGCATGTAAGAGTAAATAACGCAAATATTGAACCTGTTTTCTTTTCTTACCCAGCGGTTAAAGAGATTGATGAAATTATTGAAAAGTTTGTCTCAGAAAATGCCCCTGAAAATGATTTTGTTGCAGCTGATGGTATTGGCCACCATTTTTGGGTTGTAAAGGATCAAGACATTGTTAGAACAATTATTGGTCTTTTCTCAGGCGTCCCTGCTACTTACGTTGCTGATGGCCATCACAGAACTGCAGCTGCAGCGCTTGTAGGTAATGAGAAAAAAGGAAATAATGCCAGCCATACAGGTGATGAAGAGTATAACTTTTTTCTTGCTGTGCATTTTCCTGATGACCAGCTAACTATAATTGATTATAACAGAGTGGTAAAAGACCTGAATGGAATGACAAAGGATGACTTTCTGAGTAGTCTCAACGAGCATTTCACGGTAGAAGATATGGGGAATGAAATATACAAGCCAGATCGTTTGCATAATTTTGGCATGTACTTGGGTGGTAAATGGTACTCTCTGGATGCAAAATCTGATACCTATGATGATAATGATCCTATCGGTGTGCTGGATGTTACAGTGCTTTCAAAATGTGTACTTGAAAATAAACTAGGAATTAAAGACCTGAGGAGGGATAAGCGAATAGATTTTGTAGGAGGCATCAGAGGACTTGAAGAATTAAAGAAAAGGGTTGATTCCGGAGAGATGGCGGTTGCTTTTGCCTTATATCCAGTTAGCATGAAACAGCTGATAGCTATAGCGGATACCGATAATATTATGCCACCAAAGACTACTTGGTTTGAGCCTAAGCTGAGAAGTGGCTTGATTATTCATGAATTGAATGATAATTAAGTGATCTGTCAATTCAGCGGATGCCCAGATGCTTGTGGGTTTGTATCGATAGATTCCATTGTGGTTTTTCCAAGATAAAGTTAAGAATAAACTCTTGCATTTTTTCTTCTTTACTCCATTCTGGCTGAAGGTAGAGCTTACAGTTGTTATTCACTTTTAAGGCATTCTCTTCTGCCCATAAAAGATCATACTTGTTATGGATGACTACCTTCATCTCATTTGCTTCTTTTAAGATTGCCTGATGTGGAGGCCCATTTTTTTTTGGTGAGAGGCAGATCCAGTCCCAAACACCTGTTAATGGGTAGGTTCCCGCAGTTTCGATGTGGGTTTTAATTTGACATTTTTTAAGAGCTTTTGTAAGAGGCATTAAATTATGCATTGTTGGCTCTCCACCCGTAATTACAGCAATGCCTGCTCCTTCTCTTTTTGCCAGGTAACTAATATCCTTTACGGCTCGAATAGGATATAAACCTGGATCCCATGAATCCTTAGTATCACACCAATGACAGCCAATATCACAACCACCGAGACGTATGAAATATGCGTCAGCACCAGTAAAAAACCCTTCACCTTGCTGAGTCGAGAATACCTCCATGATGGGTAAGGATTCACCACTCTTGACGGTATCATTCATTTTTGAGATTTGATTGATGATTCAGACCAGTTATTTACTGGGCCTAGAAAGAATATATAAATTATCCAGAACCACGTTTTAATACTTCTTCTTGAACTGCTTAGGCCTATTGGTTCTCTGGTTCCTTCCTTTGTTCCTGCTTCCATCCTGCCTTTTAGGATTCCATCTAGGCCCTTCTCCCAGAGAATAGGGTAGGGGCGCCTTCATTATTGTTCTCTCAATAAGCAATTCAATTCTGGAAAACTTATACATATCATCTTGGTTGATGAAGGTCAGTGCTACTCCGCTTGTATCTGCCCTGGCAGTCCTGCCTACCCTGTGTACATAATCCTCTGCATCATTGGGTACATCATAGTTTATGATTAGGTTGATATCCTTTATATCTATCCCGCGGCTCAGAACATCCGTTGCAATAAGGACCCTTGTCTGTTTTGACCTGAATTTCAATAGCACTTCTTCTCTTTCATGCTGAAGTAGATCTGAAGAAATTCCTTCAACAGAATATTTGTCATTCTTCAGCGCTCTTACAATTTCAAAAACTTTTCTTTTTGTAGAGCTGAATATAAGGATGCTTTTATAATCAGGCTTATCAGCGATTAGCTCATTAATTAATCCAATCTTCTGGGAGTCATATGTAAGGTAAGCAGCTTGCAATACTCCTTCAGCAGGCTTTGAAAGGGCAATCGTAATTTCAAATGGATCCACAAGGACTTTGTTTGCCAGCTGCTTGATGTTCGAAGGCATGGTGGCGGAGAACATGAGGTTCTGCCGTTTGGCAGGACAAGCGTCAATGATCTTCTGAATATCCTCAATGAAACCCATGTCCAGCATCCGGTCAGCCTCATCCAGGACGAGATATTTTAAATTGGAGAAATCCACATAATCTAGGTTCATATGTGCGAGTAGTTTACCGGGTGTTGCGACAATGATGTCTGTTCCCCCTACAAGGGCTTTCTTCTGATCAGTAAAGTTGATTCCATCGCCTCCTCCATAGATTGCTAACGCCGTCAGATCAAGGAAATAGGCGAATCCCTGGATTTCCTTTTCAATTTGCAGGGCAAGCTCCCTCGTTGGCACTACAATAAGTGCTTTTATGCCTTCAGAATCATTACGGGACAAATTGTCAAGTATAGGAAGCACAAAAGCAGCTGTTTTTCCTGTTCCTGTCTGAGCACAGGCAATAAGGTCCTGCCCCTTCAATATTACTGGAATGGCTTGGTCCTGTATGGGTGTAGCTTTTTTAAAGCCCATATACCCTAAGGCCTCCAAGAGCTGGTCGTTTAATCCTAATTCTGAAAAGTTCAAATGATACTTGTTTTAATTATTTTATAATAAGGGGCAAGTAGGATCTCTTATCATTTACATTAAGTTCAATAATATAAGGTCCTTGAGCAAGATTAGTCCTAATTGCTTTAACATTGTCTCCCGCAACTCCTTTGAAAGTTTCAGTTTGCAGGATCTTTGCTGATAAATCAAGCATCCTTACCATTACGTCAGCTGATTCCTCCAGTGTAAAACTTATGTGAAAATTTCCTGAACTTGGCAAGGGATAAACTGAAATTGAAGCCGCTTTGCCTCGCTGATCTAGTCCAACAGTCTGATTACAAGTGCTCACTAATTCACAATATCTGGCCCTAAACTCCTGGTAATACTGATTGGCCACAACCTGGTCGTGAACAAATACGGTGTTCTCATCATTGTTGTTCTCCGCTGCGGAAGACCAGTTATGAGAACCGGTGAATACCATTGGGTCTGCTGCCGAAACCCCCTGGTCAATTACTCCATACTTGTGATGTATCTGGTAGGTAACCCCCTGGTGTGATTGAATGTCAACGCCGTTTGCAACCAGGTCAGTGTACTCTTCGCCTTGGTCGCTTATACTTTCCATTACCCCTTTAACGTCCACGCCAAATTTATCGCTGGCATTTTGAACTGCGTCACCGATCTCATTTTTTGTAAAGGAGAGGATACAGAAATATAAACTATAATCTGCATTGTCCATAGCCTCTACAATTTTAGAAGTAGTTTGGTCACTTGGAGAGAAGTATACTTCTATAGGATTTCCAGCCACAACAAAATTATGAGGGGTATTATCCAGTTTCTCTGCTCCAAATCTCGAGTTTGATGGACTTGGACTTAGCCCAGAACTTCCATACATTTCCTCAAATTCAATTGTAAAGCAATTAGCTATTGCCTGGTCTTGAATGATTATCATATTATTAAAGTCATTAAATAAATTTCCGCTGGTGAAATTTGTAGAACCCGTTATCACGTATGAATTGTCAGAATCATCTCTATCAATTACCACAAATTTATTATGCATAATTCCGCTCCCTGAAGAAATTGTACGTTCAATGTATCCTATATTGGAATCCATATTGCTAAGCTCAGTATTTGCAACTGCTGACTCACTGACATATCTGATATTTACCCCTCGGTCGTAAGCAGCGTTGATAGAATCTACGATCATAGCATTATTGTTATTGTACACTGAGATATCAATGGTGTTTTGTGCACGCCCAATGTAAGCAGCTATGGTATCATTAAAGGTACCATCTAAGTAGATGGCATCTGTTCCAGAAGATACTGAGATATCTACAGGGTTATTAAAGTAGACTTTTATTTCTCCTGAAGAGTTTGAGGCTGTTGAGTATAATCCTATACCAGAAAATGCAGTATCGGTGCCAATTATGGTATAAGCTTTTATATAGTAAAAAGTAGCTGGGCTTAATGAGGTAAGTTGCATAGTATGGGAAGTAGTTGAACCTCCACTATTTAGATCACCCAACTCTAAAGAACTTGTCAGTCCATAACGAATATTTGTGCTTCCTGCACTATCCGTAGTCCAAATAAGATCAAAACTAGTACTGGTAATATTAATCTGCTCAACACAAGAGTTGAAGTTAAATGTTGCACTAGAGCCAAGATCTGAAACATCTCTAGGTAAGAGCTGGTATCC
>DTSC01000086.1 GCA_012965625.1 Flavobacteriales bacterium
ATGAAACGAATAATTTTCTTCCTGTTAGTGGCCGTATTTTTTTCTTGCAAAACCGATACGACCGAGTATGACCTTTACCATTGTTCCACCCCCCAGGAAATTCTGGATATGGCCGCAGAAGGTGACACTGTGTACTGGGATTGCACCTGGCAAACTGCCTACAATAACGGACGGGTAAGTTATGTTAAGAATGACGATGGCACTTTGCTCGCGATTGTAAGAAGCTATCCGGGTCATTATTAAACAACCTTTATGAAAACAAAGAAAGATATACTGGAGTATATTTCTGTTTGGGGTGGGCGTCGCTCCGGAAACAACATCCATAATACTGACAAAGATGCAGGTTGGTACTGTTCTGTTGACAAACCACTTCAGGAAGATCGTGAAATTCTATTGGCTTTGAGCGGATATTGGGAATATTTAGACAATGATGCTATGCTTCTTTATAGTTCAATTATTAAAAACAAGTATTCGAAAGATCTTGATTTCTTTCGGGATGCCCTTAATAGTAAATACCTTACTGACAGCAACTATGTGCTGCTCTTTGCGGATCAGGAACTGCTAAAAAATGAATCGCTACTTTTTGCAGCATTGGACCTGGACAGTCAGTCAGAATTTTCCCACAAAGATTATTTGTCTTTATTTCTTGGTGGCGGAAACTATGAATTGCATCATAAAACGAAACTATGGTGCCCACAAGCGAATAAAGAACTAATAAAAAGAGTCGTTGCAACATACTACCCGCTGGTTTTCGGGGAGGTGATAGAAGAGTTTAAAGATGATAAAGAGTTCGTCTCTGAAGTGGTAAAAGCCAATTTGAAAACAAAAAAAGAAATACTGGAGTATACAGGCCAATTTCGAGATGAAAGTGCCATATGGTACTGTTTTTTAGACAAAAAATTGCAAGAAGATCGGGATATTCTTGTGGCTTTGAGTCCATATTGGACAGAGCTGGATGATGATGTTTATGAGCTTTACAAATCAATTATTAAAAACAAATATTCAAAAGATCTTGATTTCTTTCTGGATACACTCAATCATGAAGCCGTTATTGACTGCATGTTTACTCTGATACATGCAGACGAAGAGGTGCTGAAAAATGAATCTCTTCTTTTTGCTGCATTGGATCTTTGGCAAGATCATCTATATTTTATTGATTTTAACATTTTGGCTTCATTCCCTCAGGAAGATATAGAAATAATGAAAAGAGTCATTGCAAAATACCCTGAGGCTTTTGAATATGTAATCGACAAGTATAAAGATGATAAAGAATTTGTAAAACTGGCTGTTGAGCATGATAGAAATAATCTGGCCTTTGCTTCAGATAGATTAATAGATGATAAAGAGTTCATGTCTGAATATGTAAAAGCTGATGGATCCCTGCTTGCATTTGCCAGTAAACGATTAAGAGCAGATTCCGGTTTTGTTTCTCAAGCCACCAGCAATAAGCTGAGTGCGGTCAGTTTTGCTGCAAAAGAACTCATCAAAGAACCTGATGGTGAATTCTTTGACCTCTGGTGGCATTATGGTCAGCCTGATAGTTAACGATATCAAGCCAATGTCAAAGAATATGAAACCCCTAACTATTCCTGATTTTAAACTTAAATTTCTGGAAAGGGAGCCCATTGCAAAAAATAGCAGGCTGGGATCAAGGATGCCTTCTCCTCACACTTTTGACAAATTTATTCTCTGGACCCGCCGGGTTAACTTGTCAGGCCTCAAACCTGTCCCGGATCCTCTAACACTGGATTTTATAAAAAGTAAGCCTAAGTACTTTCTCTATGGTGTTCTACCATCTCCATACTACGAAAGAGATGACAAAACCATGAAGCATCTATTCCAGGAAATTACCTGCAGCATTCCCGAAGTGAGGCGGCGATTAGTTGTAGTAGGGCACAATGGTGAAGATGACAAGAAGGTCGGTTTATTAGACATCACACCCCGGGAAAACCTGAGAGAAGAATACTTCGGCGATGACAATGGTGCAAACAGTTGCTATGAGGAGTTGGTGGTGTTGATGATCGAAAATGAATGCACCATAGCTTCATTCCAGCTCACTTAGGCGGTGCAGCACCTTATTGAAAAGTATAAACTTTAACTTCTTTGTTTAGCTTCCTGGCAAATTCAATGGTGTATTCAGTTCCTTTGGAGGCCCCATCCCAAAAAGCAATTAGCACATCACATTCATTAGCTATTTTTTCATTTCTAATCCTATACGCTCCACCAACATCCCGTTCATGGTTTGGATCGAATATTTTGGTCGGCACCCCATTTTTTTCAGCCCACTTTTCAGCAAGGCTGTCGGCGCCGTCGGCCCCACCAGAAACAATAATATCTATCTGCTCCTTACGCTCATCTAATTTTTGATTTAACAGGCCTTCATTGGTAAAGCTTCTGCTTCCGATAACTGCTAGTTTGTAGTGTTCCATGGATCGTGTTTTGATGTGATAAATATCAATGGGCAGATGATGTAGTATATATATATTACTCTAAATATTCCCCCACTTTTTCCCGGTAATTGCAGTAATCGCAGCTCTCTGATGGGTCGGGGGTGGCTGTGCGGTCCAGGCATGCCTTTATTTCATCCAGCACCCCATCCACCCATGAAGCATCTCCATGGTAGGGGATCACGTTAATGGTAAAATCCAGGTGTGCATCGAACGCTGCTTTAGTATTGTCTCCGGTACAGTACACAAAATAGGCAGTGTCAGATACATCCAGTCCGTTCTGTCGCAGCAGCCATTGGTAGACCTCCATTTGCCGTTTGTAGCCAGCGTGCCATTCCTGGTCAAGTGCCACAACTGGTGCTGCTTTGGCCGTGGCCTTATAGTCCACTACCAGGTGCTGCCCGTCCTTTCCCAGCCACAGGTCGTCAATGGCTCCGAACACCCGAAAGTCACGTACCGCATCGTTATAACTTACCCCTGTAAAATTATGGCGCCACCTATCCATTTGTACATTTTGTGCAGGGATGGCATCAATGCCGGCAGCTGTCATAAGGGGGTGGGGCTGGCCCAATCCCCTGTAATGGTCAAATTCCTTTTTCAGGAGCAGGTCAACCGCATTGTTGAGGGTAAAAGGGAATCCCCCTGGCCTTCTTACGCGATGTTTGGCGTACAGGTAAAAACATCTGTTACATTCTAAATACAGGTCTATCTTAGAGCGGCTTATTTCTGTTGGCATGGGATATAATTTAAGCGTTGATGTAAGTAAGCGTTGAGTGATGCAATAAAACTACAGATTTCCCCTGGACACGGGAGTTTGGCAATGAAAAAACGGAGTGGGGGATAATGGGGTAATATTGTGGCGGAAGAGGGGAATCGCACCCCTCTTGGCAAGTCTTTAACTCTCGCCTGACCAGCTCTAGAACTTCTGGCCCGCGTAACCTATACCGCCTTTCCGCCATATATTGATGTAATTCGTTTTCATTTTATCCTTAACAGACCATTTTTCTTGGTATGCGATACCCTCTGTGGATGAGTACGTTATCCCCAACGTTGTAGTTGAGTCGTTCTGATGCATTATCGCCGGGGATAGATAACATAACCAATCCTGACTTGTCCAGGTAAGCGATGGGTTCACCGATGATGTTGTCTTTAGGCTTTCTTTTTCTGATCACCAATTTATCCCCCGACCTTATTTCCAAAAATGATTTGCCCCCTTTGAGGTCTTCTTTGCCAATATTGGTGATGATATTACCATTGTCTGTTATAAATATTACTTTTCCTGATAGGTGGTCAGTATAACGCTTTGACCAGATAAGGGCGTATTTCTTGTAATTGGCGGTGGGCCGTACCAGTTTTTCCGGCGTGCCAAAATTTATGATGGCGTGCATAATGTTAAGCGCATCATCTTCCAGTGAAAGGCTGTTTTTTAGTTCCCAAATGCCTTCAGCCATTTCCTGGTTAAAGCGGTTAAGGAGGTCAGGTATTCCGTTGTCCTGGCAGATGATCCAGGTTTGTAGGTATTGAACCACTAACAGTGGTTCATCCTTTTCCAGGTCTACATCCAGCACTATAGTGGGTTTGGCCGATATGGGTATTTCATAGGCCCTTCCTATCGGGGAGGAGTACCTGCCCATTTTTATTCTGTGATCTTTGAATTCAGTGAGGTTGATGTGGTTTGGCCATGCGTATATTTTCATCTGATTTGGGTTTTAAGGGTTGTTGGGTTATTGGGGATTAATGAGCTTATTATTTTTTATCTGCCTTGCGTTCTATTTCAGCCTTCCTGATTGTGATCTTCAGCTTATTGGCATCTTCCACTTTAGAGGTATATACTCTGAAGTTCGGGTGTGCAACAGCCAGGTTAAAAGCATAGGCAACGGCCTCTTTCTTGTCCATCGGGTTTACCTTATTCAAGGATTCCTGCAATATTTCGAAATAAGGTATTTTATCCTCCTTTTCCTCTTTGGTTTTCTGTTCTTTTTTAGTCTTCATAGGCATATAAATTTAATGATTGATTTAATTGAATGCTGCTTTAAGTATACCATTTTATGTGCGGGGAAACCGCATATACATGGCATTCCTGGTTTTTGCCAGATACAAATACAGCCCGGCGTATTGTGCCGGGCCAGGATCTAGGCGGCCATTTTTTGAACTTTAAGGGCCTTTTTTATATAGCTTGAGGCCATGGATGAGGATTTGTATATGTGATCGGTTTTTATTTTTATGATTTCAGTGCAACCGGACAGGCCTTTTGAAAGGTAGAACTTATAGAAAGGGTAGGCGATGGCAAGGTTGAAGGCGTGGAT
>DTSC01000087.1 GCA_012965625.1 Flavobacteriales bacterium
CAAGGAGTGGTGAATTAATAATGTAATATAAAAAATTACTTAAAGAGGTAAAGTGGCAAATATAATAGACATACATGTTCCTGATATTGGCGGCACAGCTGATGTGGAGGTAATAGAGATACTGGTAAAACCGGGCGATACTGTTCAGGAAGAAGATTCCCTGATCACCCTGGAGGGTGATAAAGCAACTATGGAAGTCCCTTCACCAGAATCAGGAATTGTCAAAGAAATTAAAGTAAAAATTGGGGGCACTGTTTCAGAAGGAGATGTAATACTTACTATGGAATCGCAAGGCAGTGCAAAACCTGTAGCTACAGAGAAGAAGGAGGCAGCCACAGAAAAGAAGAAACCAATCAGGAAAGAGGACTCAATTGAAGCCATAGCACCTGCCGGAGATGTGTATGCTAGTCCAGGGGTAAGGCGATTGGCTCATGAGCTTGGCGTGGATTTGCGAAATGTAAAAGGAGAAGGTCCTAAGGGAAGGATCATCAAACAGGATGTTTTTGCTTACGTCAAGCAAAGGCTATCGGCTCCATCTGGAGGAATTTCTGTAGGGGATGCGCCTAAAGTAGATTTTGCCAAATTCGGTGAAGTTGAGATTAAGAAATTAGGCAAGATCAAAAAGGCTACAGCTGTCAATGTTCACCGCAGCTGGGTGACCATTCCTCATGTAACTCAATTTGAAGAAGCTGACATTACTGAAATGGAAGAGTATCGGAAAAAGAGCAAGAAGAAAACTGAAGATAAGGGCTTCAAGCTAACGCCTTTGGTTTTTATCATGAAAGCCGTTGTCAATTCTCTTCAGGAATATCCGATGTTTAATTCCTCACTCGATGAAACTGGCGACAATTTGGTGATTAAAAAGTATTACCATATTGGGATCGCTGTTGATACTGAAGATGGATTAGTTGTTCCTGTAGTAAATGATGTAGATAAAAAAGACATCTTTCAATTGGCTGAGGAATTGAGCAAAATCTCTGAAAAGGCGAGAACGAAAAAACTAACGCCAGTTCATATGGCGGGCTCCTGCTTTACCATTTCAAGCTTGGGAGGTATCGGAGGAACTGCATTTACCCCTATAGTGAAATCACCTGATGTAGGTATTTTAGGGGTGTCACGAGCTAGGATAAAACCCATTTATAAGGAACAGGAATTTGTGCCCAGGTTAATGCTTCCACTGTCCCTTTCTTATGATCATCGGGTGATAGATGGCGCCTATGCTGCCAGATTTATTGTTGACCTTGCAAGCCGTTTTAATGATGTTAAAAGATTAATCAAATGAGCACTACTGAACTAAATACGGAATTGTTGGTTTTAGGTGCAGGGCCTGGCGGTTATTCTGCGGCTTTTCGTGCAGCTGATCTTGGCAAGAAGGTGGTGATAGTTGAAAAACATGAAAAATTAGGCGGTGTTTGCTTAAATGTTGGATGTATCCCTTCTAAGGCCCTTTTACATGCTGCCCGGGTGATTGAGGATGCTAAGGATATGGCCGCTCACGGAATTGAGTTTGGTGAACCTAAAATTGATACAGATAAATTATTGTCATGGAAAGAGGGTACTGTAAATAAACTTACTGACGGATTAATGGGATTGGCCAAACGCAGAAAGGTTGAGGTGGTCCGTGGAGAAGGGAAATTTATCTCACCAACGGAATTGTCGGTAAAAATGATGGATGGAAACATGAACATCAAATTTGAAAATGCAATCATAGCTGCTGGATCAAGACCGGTTTCCTTGCCTTTCATCCCTGAAGACCCACGCATCTTAGATTCTACAAAAGCCTTGGAGCTTGGAAAAACGCAAGGCAATATGCTGATCATAGGTGGTGGAATAATTGGACTGGAAATGGCTACAATTTACCACAGTTTGAACACGGATATTGATGTTGTAGAGTTTATGGACCAGCTGATCCCTGGGGTTGATAAAGATATAGTGAAGGTGCTGCACAAACATGTTGACTCTAGATATAAAAATATTATGCTGGAAACAAAAGTTACCAAGGTAGATGCGATAAAAGAGGGCTTAATGGTGACTTTTGAAGGCAAGAATGCACCTTCCAAACCTCAGAAATATGACCAAATATTAGTAGCTGTAGGAAGAAAGCCTAATGCAGATCTTATTGATGCTGATAAATCAGGGATTAAGCTGGATGATAAAGGCTTTATTCCAGTAAACAACCAGCTGCAAACAAATGTGCCTAATATCTATGCCATTGGAGACATCATAGGCCAGCCAATGCTTGCCCATAAGGCCGTTCCAGAAGGCAAGCTAGCCGCAGAAGTTATTGCTGGCAAAAGGCATTATTTTGATGCTAAATGCATTCCTGCAGTTGCCTATACGGACCCTGAAGTTGCATGGGTTGGGATTAGTGAAAATGAAGCAAAAGCAAAAAACTTGGATTATGGAAAAGGAATTTTTCCATGGGCTGCAAGTGGGAGGGCATTGGGCATGGCACGCTCGGAAGGAATGACAAAATTGATATTTGATAATACCAATAATAAGATAATTGGAGCTGGAATTGTAGGAGTAAATGCTTGCGAATTGATTGGGGAGATGACTCTGGCGATTGAAATGGGCTGTGAAGCAGAAGATATTGCACTTACGATACATCCTCACCCTACTTTGTCTGAAACCGTTATGTTGGCATCAGAGGCATTTGAAGGCACGATTACAGATTTGTATTTGCCAAAGAGGAGCTAAACATAAATGCCTCTTGAAAAAGGGACAATTACCATCAAAATCTTTAATTAATTAGTATTTTTGTAACGAGGGAATAAAGAAGATAGAAATTACGATGACTACAAAGACAAAGGCAATACATGAGGAGCTTGACAAAGTAGTAATTAAGTTTGCTGGCGATTCAGGTGATGGGATGCAATTAACGGGTTCCCAATTTACATTTACATCAGCAATTTTGGGGAATGATCTAGCTACATTTCCTGACTTTCCAGCAGAAATCCGTGCACCGCAGGGTACAGTTGAGGGTGTTTCCGGATTCCAGGTCCAAATCGGCAAGGTGCAAATTTTCACCCCAGGTGATGAGGCCGATGTATTGGTGACCATGAACGCTGCAGCCCTAAAGGCAAATCTTAAACAGCTCAGGAAAGGTGGCACATTAATAGTAGATATAGATAGCTTCGCAAAGAAAGATCTCGCTAAAGCTGGTTATGAATCCAATCCCTTGGAAGACGGCTCGGTTAATGATTATAAATTAATACGGGCACCGATAACCTCTCTTACCAAAAAGGGGCTTGAGGGAATGGAAATGGATATGAAAAGCATACTAAGATGCAGGAATATGTTTGCCTTGGGTATGATGTATTGGCTTTTTGACAGATCCATAGATCCAACCGTAGCATTTTTGGAGAAAAAATTTAAAAAAAGACCAGAAGTAATTGAGGCTAACAAGAAGATTTTAAATATAGGCTATTTCTATGCCGAAACCGTTGAAGCATTGCCATCCAGCTATAAAGTGCCATCGGCAAAAATTAATAAAGGAACCTATCGTCATATCTCTGGAAATACAGCAATGGCATGGGGTTTACTTGCAGCTTCAGAAAAACTTGGGAAACAATTATTTTATGGTTCATACCCCATAACTCCAGCATCAGACATATTACATGAATTGTCAAAGCATAAGAATCTTGGAGTTGTTACCTTGCAAGCAGAGGATGAAATTGCTGCCGTATGCTCTGCTATAGGCGCCAGCTATGCGGGAAATCTTGCGGTAACGGCTTCTTCAGGCCCTGGTGTGGCTTTAAAAGGAGAAGCCATCGGCTTGGCGGTAATGTCTGAGCTCCCTTTGATAGTGATTAATGTACAGAGAGCAGGCCCATCAACAGGGATGCCGACCAAAACAGAGCAAGCTGATCTTATGCAGGCCATTTACGGAAGGAACAGTGAAAGTCCGGCTATTGTATTGGCACCGAGCACACCTGCTAATTGTTTTGACATTGCTTTTGAGGCGGCTCGTCTGGCGATAGAGCACATGACCCCGGTTATTATACTTTCAGATGGCTACCTTGGTAACGGCTCGGAGCCTTGGCGTTTTCCTAAAATGGCAGACCTGCCAGAAATTAAAGTGCCGGTAAACAAACTGCCTGGAGATGAATACAAACCCTATATCCGTGATAAAGAAAAATTGGTGCGTAGCTGGGTAGTTCCAGGAACTCCTGGTCTTGAGCACCGTATTGGAGGCATTGAAAAAGAGGATGAGTCGGGTAATATTTCCTATGATCCGGAAAATCATGAAAAAATGGTCCGATTGCGCGCTGAAAAAGTGGATCGTGTAAAGCACTATATTCCAATACAGGAGGTCATTGGAGCAGAGAGTGGAGAATTGCTTTTGGTGGGATGGGGTGGCACCTATGGTTCGCTGCTTACCGCCTGCACGGAGCTGAATGCGGAAGGAAAGGATGTTGGGTTGACACACTTTAACTATATTTTCCCAATGCCCTCCAATACTGATGAAATATTTAAAAGGTTCAAAAAGATCCTTGTATGCGAATTGAACATGGGCCAGTTTGTAAAACATCTGCGTTCTATTTACCCGGACTTTAGCTTTGAGCAGTACAATAAGATCCAAGGCTTGCCTTTTTCAGTTTCGGAGCTTAAGGATAGAGTGAACAGTATTTTGGGTTAAACATTGAATAATATAAATAGGAAAAACAAAGATTATGGCAACCGATGTATCTAAAAATGCTGATGCACCATTAACAAGAAAAGATTTTTCCAGTGATCAAATGGTACGCTGGTGCCCTGGATGTGGTGATTATGCCATTCTTTCCTCCATGCAGAATGCAATGCCCCAATTGGGGCTCAAAAAAGAAGATTTTGTTTTTGTCGGAGGAATTGGATGTGGTGCCAGGTTTCCTTATTACATGAACACCTATGGGTTCCATACTATTCATGGTAGGGGTCCGGCGGTAGCTACAGGTATTAAGCTGGCCAATCCTGACCTGCATGTCTGGGAGGTGCAGGGCGATGGAGATGCATTAGCCATTGGCGGCAATCATTTTATACATGCGCTCAGAAGGAATATTGACATTACTATATTGCTGTTCAATAATGAGATCTATGGATTAACCAAGGGGCAGTATTCTCCTACTTCCAGAAGGGGTTTGAGGACCAACTCCACTCCCTTAGGGTCAATAGAAACACCTTTCGTTGCTGGAGAGCTTGCCATTGGTGCAAAGGGCGCCTTTTTCGCAAGAACCATTGATACAAACCCCAAGCTGATGACCCAAATATTTGTTGAGTCTTCCAAGCATAAGGGAACGGCTCTTATAGAGATTTTGCAAAATTGTGTCATTTATAATGACAAAACACACAAAGAGGTTACTGGCCCTGATACCAAGGATGATAATCAGCTTCATTTAGAGCATGGAAAACCGATGATCTTTGGGAAAGAACAAAATAAAGGGATCTGTTTGAACGACTTAAATCTGGAGATTGTGACTATTGGGGAAAACGGGGTGACCGAAGCAGATGTTTTGGTTCATGATGCACATAATCCTAACCCCTCTCTTCACTTTATGCTGGTAGGTATGGCTCCTCCGGCAATGCCGATGGCCTTGGGTATCATTAGGTCTGTAGAGGCCCCTACCTATAATGATCTTATTGAGGGGCAAATCAAAGAAAGCAAAAAGACTTCCTCTTACAAAAATATGGATGAATTGTTGGGCGGCGACAATACATGGGTTGTTGACTAAAAGCCTTGCTTCTTATAATTATTACAGAGATTATTACCTCTACTTCTATTCCATTAGCTCTTATAACTTGATTTTATTTGTCCAAGCGCTACAACCTTAAATGCTGCTAATTAGAATCGGTCGTGATTAATATTCTTTCTGCTTTTTCCGGATCCTAGCGTAACGCTAAAAGGTCATGCTAAACCATCTGTTGAAATTATAAGTATACCTTTGTAACAGATAAATTGAATCAATTTTGATGGAAATTATTGGGTATTTTGGAGCGATAATAGTGGGAGTGCTGGTGGCATTGGTTGGAGCAGGTGGCTCCATTCTTACAGTACCTATATTGGTATATCTGTTTGGAATAGCCCCAGTTACTGCAACGGGATACTCACTTCTTATTATTGGTATAACGAGCTTTATTAGCACTACTGGGTATATGTACCGAAAGCTAATAAATTACAGGATTGTAGTTTTATTTGGTATTCCCTCTGTCATTATGGTTTATATCACTCGAAAATTCCTGGTTCCTTTGATTCCAGAAACTATTTTTGAGCAGGGACAATTGTTGATCACTAAAGATTCCTTCTTAATGTTGATGCTAGGTGTTTTGATTATGATTTCTGCCATCTCAATGATCTCTGTAAAAAAGAATTATAAAACAGATGAAGCACCCAGGAAAGTGTCCAACTTTCAATATTCACGGATGATTCTTATTGAGGGGCTTATTATTGGAACACTAACGGGTTTTGTCGGAACTGGGGGTGGATTTATGATCATTCCTGCATTGGTTATTTTGTGCCAGATACCCATTAAAATCGCGGTTGGATCCGCCCTGTTGATTGCAGCATTCAAGTCAGGCATTGGATTTCTGGGTGAGATTGGCAATAACCCTAATATTGATTATGAGTTTATGGGTATATTTACAGGTCTTGCCCTGATAGGGATAATAATAGGCAGCCTTCTTTCCCATAGAGTTTCGGGCTATAGGCTTCGTAATGCCTTTGGTTATTTTATCATGGTGATAGCGGTCTTTATTTTAATCCGGACCTGCCTGGACCTTTTCTAATCACTTATAAAACGCTTCTTTTTCTGGTTTTAGGGGCCGGCCTAACCAAAGGGGCCTTCTAAGACCTTCAGGGCCAGGACCTGGCCTGGTCAAAGCAAGCCACTCCCTATAGATCTCATTGGATTTATTGGTGTCAACATATACATCTCCATAGTTATCTTCTGCTCTGGCTTTTTCAATACGCACTTTTTGGTGCCAGCAATGCATGCCTGAAATAGGGTCGGGCTGAGGAGCAAAGGTGATGTTTTGGTGCACGCCTCCATCTTTCCAAAAGATATGCTTTGAATCTGGGTCATCACTTTCATAACGCTCAATTCTCTTCTTGGTTTTCATTGTATACTTGCCTTCTCCTTCCTCTTGAATATTAACAGTATTCATGGACCACCTGTTTGATAGGGGATCTTGCTCCCTTCTCCAGCGCCCAATATGGTGGGAACAGGCAATAACGCCCGGCCTGATGGATTCGGTTACCCAAACCTTATCAATGAAGTAACCAATATTGGTATTGACCCTTACAAGGTCATTTGTTTTAATCCCTATTAACTTAGCATCTGAAGTATGAATCCAAATGGGATTTCTGTTGGAAATTTCAGCGAGCCATTTCGAATTGCCTGAGCGGGTATGAATTAAGGTTGGCAGCCTGAATGTGGGAACCAAAGGGAATTCACCATTTTCTCTATTCATATCCCGCCAATATACATGAGATTTTATGTATCCAGGGATAGCATATTCAGGCCATTTCCAATCTATAAGTGTTTGAGAGAAAAACTCCTGTTTTCCTGATGGGGTAGGGAACCCTTCTCTGGGTTTTCCGTCAACAACAACCTTCCCTTTTACTTCTCCGTCCTTTACGTTCAAATGCTGATTACATACGCTTTCAGCGATCTCAAAAGCACCGTATTTTTGCATGAACTCCAATGGAAGAAGGCCTTCTGATTTGGCCTTTTCTGGTAACCCCGGTACCTGCTCAAAAATATGTCCATAGTATTCGTCAATGGATACCATCTCTCCCTTTCTTTTAGGAGATTCAAAATGTTTCCTTATTCCAAGTGAGCCATCTGGGTCGATCCTCCAAGACAGATCAATCCAAAATTCATCTTCCTCCCAGACCTCACCCGGATTTGCTTCATGTGTTTTTTGTATGTCCTTTCCCAACTTTTTCATATACTCTCTAAGTACTGGTTGTCGATAAGCGATCCACATTCCCGAATGAGTTTCGTAGCTGTTTAGGTCGTGCCTTTCCGCAGAATGACCCATCGGCAATACATAATCTGCAAAGTAAGAAGTCTCGTTCCAGGTAGGGGTAAGAGCAATATGAAGGCCCATTTTGTCTTCGTCCTTTAGCATTTCCATCCAGGAGAAACCATCAGGGAAGGTCCATACCGGATTAAAAACACGGGTAAAATAGACATCTAATTTTCCACGACCTTCTTTTAGCATATGAGGTAGGATAAAACTCATCTCATAGTGAGCCAATGGGTATTCATCAGGGAAATGAAGTTCATTCCAGAATTTGTGAGCAGGTGGGGTGTTAAAGAAAGTGGGCTTAAATTTATTCCAGGCGCTGGGGAGTGTGCCTCCCTCTGTTCCTACTGCACCGACCAGGATACTTAAAAAGTGCAATGTTCTTGTGGCTTGCCATCCACCAAGGTTTCCTGCTGCAGCGCTGCGCCAGCTATGGCAGGCAAATTTCGTTCCGGCCTTTCCAATTTCTCTGGCAATTTCAGGAATCTTAGCGGCGTCTATGCCACATTCTTCAGCCGCATATTCTGGGGTGTACTCAGCATATTCCTTCTTGATAAAATCGATAAATTCCTCAAAAACAAAATCTTCCTTATCAGGAAAATAATGAGATAAACAGTCTTTCCAATTCACCCAGGTGCTTAAATATTCTTTGTTGTATAGGCCTTCGTCAATAATCACCTTTGCCAATGCCAAAAATAAGACCGCTTCTGTTCCCGGATAAGTAGCCAGCCAATAATTAGCCATGCTCGCTGTATTGGATAGTCGAGGGTCGATAACACAAAGTTTTGCTCCCTTCATCATTCCCTCAATGATGCGTTGAGCATGGGGATTAAAATAATGGCCGGTTTCCAAATGGGCGCTGAGCAGTAAAATGAATTTGGCGTTTGCATGATCAGGTGAAGGGCGGTCATGGCCCTGCCAGATCCCATATCCTAACCGGGCGCCTGCGGAACAAATATTGGTGTGGCTGTTATGTCCATCCACTTTCCAGGCTTTAAGCACCCGATCCATATATCCTTCATGGCCAGGGCGCCCAACGTGATAAACGACCTCATTGTTTCTCTTTTCCTGCAAGGCTTTGCGGATCCGCCCAGCAATGTCGTTGAGTGCCTTATCCCAGGTCACCCTTTCCCATTTTCCCTCTCCGCGTTTTCCAACGCGTTTCATGGGGTATAATATTCTGTCTGTGTCATTTATTTGGTTGATAGTAGCTGGCCCTTTAGCACAGTTTCGCCCTCTGCTGGCTGGGTGATAAGGGTTTCCTTCAAATTTTTTGATCTGATCTGTTTCTTTGTCTACATAAGCCAGAAGGCCACAGGCCGCTTCGCAATTAAAACAAGTAGTAGGAATAATAGAATAGTGCTTTTCTACTTTTTTTGGCCAGGCCTTAGCATCGTATTCCATCCAATCATCCCATTTTTCAGGAGGTGGATAATAGGAGAGCTCATGGGGCTCAGTCATGGGTGAGACTTCCTCCTGAATAGCAGACAAATCCTTTCCATTAAATCGATTGAGCTTTTTGATCAGCCCTAATGATTCGGCAGTTTTTTCAATGATGGTTCTTTTAGTGCCCATTAGCTTAGCGGAATTAGTTGAGGTGCTTTTACCAAAATATGATTAGAAGTCCAGGTTCCTAAAATAAGCAACACTGCTACTACAAGGTTCGCAGGATCAAATCCTAATAAAAGCAAGATAAGAGGAATGATATTTCCCAGGATCACTACTATGATCCAGAACTGGCTTGCAAACTTGCCGCGATGGATCATCTTTGAAGCTAATCTGGCTTCATATACTTTGTGCTTAACAGTCCAGTCAAAAATGATTAAGGCTAGATGAAAGCCAATGGCATAGATCATGATCGTATTTAATATTTCCACAATCTTAGGAGCTGATGCCTGAAACTCTATGAAGATCAGTAAAAATGCCGCACCCAATAAAATTCCATGAACCAACATATGCAAGGGTAAAATGGGATTTTGCCAATAATCCCGGCCTTTCGCCTGGGCGAATAAAAAGGCAGTATAAATCACGGTTAAGGTTGCAAACGGCACCAATAAAACACTGGAGATGCTTTTTATAAGATCTGTTTCCAGTAAATAGCCAACCATCCACAGGCATAATAATATGCTATACATCAAGATAAAATAAGCACCCTTAACCAACCAGGATTTCCATTGTGGTCTCAGTAAAATACTCAAAAACCGGTCAGGTCTATCCAGGTCTTTAACCAAAAGCCCCCCTGTAATTCCTAAAAAAATCAATGAAATGATGACGCAATTGAACAAAAATAGATCAGAAGCGATACCGAGGGTATTGAAAAGGAGTCCTAGCAATAGTACGCCACCACTGATTCCTTTAGTTACCAAATAGGCAGCTACCTCCCATCCCCACAAGACGCCCTTGTCAGGAGGGTCGTAAGAAACGGTAGATGATGCATTCCAGGACTCTTTTTTGTCGGGTGGTTTGGATTTGTTATGCCCAACACCTTCACTTTGAGAGCTCCAAACATAACCAGCTTGAGCATCGGCAGCTGTAGGCTCCAATGAATCTGGTTGAGCATCTATATAAAACACTTTGGGTTTTGTTCCTTTTTCAGCCTTTCTGACACTAAATGTATTTTCTGCTAATAACTGAGCGATCTCTGACCTCTCATCGTTTAAATCGCCTGAGATGATGGCATGCTCTGGACAAACAACTACACATGCTGGCTCAATTCCTTTTTCAACTCTATGCGTACAATAATTGCATTTTGCAGCAGTATTGGTGTTTGGGTCGATATACAAAGCATCGTAGGGGCATGCTTGCGTACATGCTTTACATCCGATGCATCGGTCACTGTCAAAGTCAACAATTCCATCTTCTCTTTTGTATAAGGCTGTAACAGGACAAATTGAAACACAAGGAGCATCACTGCAATGATTACAGCGCATTACTGAGAAGGATCTTTGGGAATTGGGGAATTCCCCATGCTCAATGTACTTAACCCAAGTCCTGTTAACACCAATGGGAACATCGTGCTCACTTTTGCAAGCAACTGTACAGGCATGGCAGCCAATGCATTTTCTGTTATCAATTACAAAACCATAGTTTTCCATTTCATGTTTTATCTAGAACCGCCGTCCAATTCAGGGATTCTCGTGCTGAAATATTGCTAATACAATTTTAGTCAAAAATTCTACTATTTTTATGATTGTTTTTAGAAATTCGCCAATTATTAAGTTTAATACATTAGAATTATGAATGATTCAAATGTTAATCCGTTTTGCGAAAATTGCCCAGACTTGAATTTTCGCAATCGAGGGGCTGGATTTGAGGGCGATGAGTTTAATCCTTCTCGGATGTTCAATATATATAAAAAAGGAGAAACAGTTTTCAGTGAAGGCAATAAACCTACCGGTGTATTTTGCCTAAAAAAAGGAAAACTGAAAATCCATAGAACTGGGATAAAGTTCAGGGAGCAGATTATTAGGTTTGTTGCAAAAGGAGAACTATTGGGTGCACGAGCGATGATTAGAAATGAATATTACACTTCTTCAGCTACTGCAATTGAGGATTCGCTTATTTGCTATATACCCAAAAAAGAGTTTATGAAGGTTCATAAGAGCAGCCGCAAGCTCAGTGAACACATTTTAAAAAACCTGATTGAAAACCTGAATCTTGCTGAGGAGAAGACCGTTCATTTGTCACATAACTCTATAAGGGTAAGGTTGGCTAGAAGCTTATTGAAGCTCAGGGAGATGTATGGACTTAAAGAAGATGGATTAACGCTAGAGGTAGAATTGACGAGAGAAGAGCTTGCGAATCTGATAGGAGCAGCCACTGAAACTACGATAAGGATGTTATCTGCTTTTAAAAAGGAGAAAAAGATTGAACTATCTGGTAAGAACTTGAAAATTTTAAACATTGATTCTCTAGAAGATCTTGTAAAAGGTCCTTCTCAATAGTGCTGAGTTCATTTTAATGCCCAATTAAGACCCATATCTAGTCTTTCTTGCCAGAATATTAATTCGACACATTATCTTTGCCCTTTAATTTTGATAAAAACTATGGGTCTAATTCGTTTAAAAAAGGAGTATGGGTTTGAAATGTCGCATGCCTTGTATGGCCATCCCGGACCATGTAATAATATTCATGGACATTCTTATGTCTTATCCGTAACTATCAAAGGGGAGCCCTTGCTCAAGGCAGGCCATCCTGCCAATGGGATGCTATTGGATTTTTATGAACTGGATAGGATTGTCAATAAATTGATCGTCGATAAATTTGAGCACTTTTTGGTCCTGGATAAAAGAATAATTAAGCCCGAGCTATTAGATAGTTTGTCAGAAATGGGGGTGTCACAGATAATACATTTTGATGGCCAGCCTACCTGTGAAAACCTGGTGCTAAATATGGCCGATACGCTATCTAATGCATTTCCAGAGGGGATATTACTTCATAGCCTAACACTCAAGGAATCACCTGGATCCCTGGCTGAATGGCATGCAGAAGATAATTGAATTATAGATAATGAGCCTGGAGAAATATCCAAATAAATGTTATTAGCATCCGCCATTTACTTGTTATGAAAAACAGAAAGCATATTCCGGAATTTTTCAAGTTCCTTCAGGATGAAATATGTGAGGGGTTGGAAAAATTGGATGGGACAAGCCAGTTTACAGAGGATCAATGGAAAAGGGATGGGGGTGGCGGAGGTCGTACCAGAGTAATTGAGGAAGGAGCTGTTTTTGAAAAGGGAGGCGTAAATTTTTCAGAAGTTTTCGGAGATGCTCCAAGCCAAATAATTCACACCTTGGAGTTAGATGGGGGGGAGATTGAAAATGCCCAATTTTATGCTGCCGGATTATCGATAGTTATCCATCCCAAAAGCCCAATGGTTCCCATCATCCATATGAACATAAGGTATTTTGAGTTGACAGATAGTGATGGACAGCAAATATCGGAATGGTTCGGAGGCGGAATAGACCTAACGCCTCACTATGTGGTGGATAAGGATGCTCGGTTTTTTCACGAAAACCTTAAATCTGCATGTGACAGATTTGACGCGAATTATTACGACAAGTTTAAACTTTGGGCAGACGAATATTTTTTCAACACGCATAGGCAGGAATCAAGGGGGATTGGCGGGATATTTTTTGATAGAATGGTTAATGATAATTCCCATACAATGGAGCAGCATTTTGAATTCGTACAGGCGGTGGGAAAATCCTTTCTTCCCATTTATGGGGAATTGGTTCTTAGAAATAAAGACCTCCCTTTTGGAAAAAGGGAGGAGGAATGGCAAGCGTTCAGAAGAGGGAGATATGTGGAATTTAACCTTATTTATGATAGGGGTACAAAATTTGGTTTACAAACAGGGGGTAGAACTGAGTCCATATTGATGAGTCTGCCTAAAACGGCTTCCTGGAAGTACAAATTTAAACCAGATAAAGGATCAAAGGAGGACCTTGCCTTGAAAAAGCTGGTTAAAGGAATAGCTTGGGTTGAATAACAGTTTTGTAATTTATTTAAAAACAGGATGCCGAAAGGCTGGTTCCTTTACAAGTGTTTCTTTTGTTTTTCAAGGGTTGCTGAAAAAAAACCTCAATCTCAAAACTAGTCTATTAATTTATCTGTTCAAGTTTCCAGCATTATAAAATTACCTACGTTCCGTGTATGGTGTCGTTGCTATCCCGCAGGGTATGCATTATAGGTTTTGTTGGCAAATCGTTATTTCTTATTGCTATATTAAATTATTCTCTTTCGATGACTATGCTTTATCCCAAATTCCTCAAGTTCTTCAAGAACAGGATTGTATATCTCCGGGTAAATAGGTAATACTGAACCTCTCAATGTTATCTTATCTTCTAATATCAATCTTGCTGAAATAGCTACAGGTAATGAAACAGCCATTGCCATTGCACTGTCACCTCCTAGAATCCCATTAACTACCATTGTTGATGACCATTTTTCCCGTTTCCCGTTAAAATCAACTATAATATCATCATGAATTATCGCCATATCATTTTCATGTGGTTGATACGACATTCTTTTTAGCATCAAATCAACCAGTACATCTACATTTGATCCTTTGTCAATAGCTATTTGTTTGTCTTCGAAGAACCCCAGCCATCTTAACCTATTAATAAAATCATCATTTGTTTCGAGATTAAAATAATTGGCAATTGCCTCAGCTCCATCTTCAGATGTGTTTACAAGACGACTTGCAAACTCATTATATGTCAGATTTTCATAAACATTAACAGTTGAATGATCTAACAGATTCAGCTTCATAAATTTTCTCATAGTATTGCACCAGCCTGTGAACCTGAGAAGCCCTCTGTAGAAACTTACATTATCATCAAGTCCATAAGGTTCTTTATAAACTGCACATTTTCTGTTTGGATATGTTTCAAATGTTCCGAGACCTTCAAGGTCCACAATACGGAAATGATCAAAAAGATTTATTGCCTCGATAATTTTACCTTCCTTGATATATTCTCCGGAAGCCATAGATGATTTCATCAGTCCCTTTGGATTCCACGAAAACTTGTAACCAAAAGGGTTTCTGTTATCTTCAAATGAAGGTAAACCTGCTCCGTAAGAATCAAGACTTATAACTTTGCCTCCTTTTCTTTTAATTTCATCAAGTGACTTTTTAATGCCCATATGATCAATTCCCGGATCTTCACCGATCTCATTTAAGATTATCACATCTGCCTTTTTAGCCTCATCATCCATTAATGTTACTTCAGGAATTGTAAAATCTGTATGTATCATATGCTTTTTGTGCTTTATACAAATCTTAGTTGATACTACCTGATAGATAGGAGGTATAAAATTTACAACAAGATCGGCTTCTGGAACCATTTTGTCAAGTTTCTCAAAATCCGCAGCATCCCATTGTATTACGGTTGTATTTTCTCTTCCTCCTATTATTTCATGAGCTTTCGATACAGTTCTTGTAGCAATAGTTACATGGTAATTGCATTTATCCAAAAAATAATCCACTGCTGGTTTAACTACCATACCCGCACCTAAAACTAATATTCTCTTTTTGTCCATAATAAGGTTTCTTAAAGTTGACATTTTTCTGTTATTAATTCTGGGGATCCTCCACTTTATGTTTGCCAACGGTGTGGCTAAAGGTAGTTGTAAATCAGCTTTAGCCATTGTTGTAAATTGTAATTAATACCAACATCTTTTTTTTGATGCATCTTTAGTTTCACCAGCTTTTCCATAGTGCTCTTTTGTTAAATTATCAGATTTAATTTTTTCTTTATTATATCTAAATTCTATTAATTTTTCTTCATTGAAATACATTCTTTCCTCGTAGAAATCCGTTTTTTCATAATAAAAAATCAACTGATTTTCTTCAAAGTAATATTCATTATAACTGTTATTGGCAGCAACCGCATTGACATGTTCAATTTTAATTAACCTATCATCATGTTCTTCTAATAAATAATATAAAGTTGTTTTACTATTGTTGGCACCAAGGCCCGGATGGTTATTTGATTTGTATTTATCAACTTCAATTTCTGTAACACGAATGTTTGTAAACATCTTTTCATCTGAATTTTGAAAACCTTTCAGCGTTTTATTAATTTTTGCACATTCTAACTTGATTTCTTTTATTGTTAAACGGTGGGTTTTTTCAACTTGACTAAATAAAATTGGGTTTAAAGCAATATTTAATAGGAATATGATAAAAAGTTTTTTCATTAAAATTATTATTTACAACGTAGGGATAAACGCAATTGCGTTTATATCCCCTATACAATTTACGTGTTTATCACAAATCTAATGGATTTTTTATCATTGCAAACCTGTCGGCGGCAATATGTATACCTGCTCTAAATAAGAAATTGCACAGGACATGGGCTAAACAAAAACCCACCGTTTAACAATAAAAGAAATCAAGTT
>DTSC01000088.1 GCA_012965625.1 Flavobacteriales bacterium
GGATGACTTCCTGTTGGCGTTGTGGTATCACCCAGAAAATTCAAGGTGCCTCTGACCAAGATGGAGATTCTCTGTTCTACTCTCTTGTACCGGCTCAAGGATCTTCTGGAGACACCCTTATCTATAATCCTGGTTACGATTACCTTACACCATTTCATGTTCTTGATTCTCCGCTTACGATTGAATCTCAAATAGGATTACTTTCATTTACACCGATTGCCCCAGCTATAACTTCGGTTTTAAGCATTCAGATAAATGAGTACAACGCAAATGGCATCTTAATAGGGTCGGTAAAGAATGACATGCAGGTATTTATAAATGATAGTTGTGTAGCAGACACCTTGAATTTTCTGGGTGATACCACAACGCCAACAGGAAGTCATCCGGCTATTACTGTTTTTTGTGATACTAATAAACTGTTGATACATTTTGATAATCCGATACAGTGTGAAACCATTAGTTTAGATGGTTCGGATTTTATATTAACTGTGCCAATTGGTGGCACACTCCTTATTGATTCAATAGGTACACCGACTTGTACAGGCGGGTTAATAGACAGTATCGTGCTTTATTTGTCTGAGACCGTGAGATTTAACGGATCTTACTTTTTATATGATACTATTGGGAATGATGGAACACCAATCCTCAGTATATGTGGGTTGGTTTTGAATGACACTTTAGAGATTATTTTAAATAATTGTGTTAAGGCTACAGTTGACCTTATGAATGTTACTGTAGTAAACAATAGTGATATCAGCCTAATTTGGGGAAAATACACAGAGAACTTTGAGGACAGCTATTTTATAAAATATGAGGTGCTACGAAGCACTGACCCATTGGGTCCTTATACCGTTATCGATTATGTTTCAACCTTTGAAGACACATTTTATCTTGACCAAAATGTCAGTGTTTCTAACCAGGAATACAATTATACAATACGTATGGATTTGGATCCTTCACTATTCTTGGTGCCAGAATCTGATTCCATACAGAGTATTCTCTTACAATCAAGCCCGGCACCAACAAATGACACCAATGAAGTAGATTTGTTTTGGACACCTTATTGGGGGTGGACTAGTCCAAATTATCAGATAATGAAGAAAACGGCTAATGGTCCTTGGAAAAGGATCCATGAAACCAGTGAAACAAACTACAGGTATATGAAGCCTCTTCTGGCAAATAACTATGAATTAAAAATAATGACAAGCGACAATACATTTGGGCTTTATTCAGAATCTAATTGGATAAGCTTTGAAATCCCCATAAGGCAGATACCCAACGTAATCACACCAAATGGTGACGACATTAATGATTTCTTTTTTGTTAATGAAAGATTGCTTTATGAGCAAGTTCACCTAATTGTTTACAATCGATGGGGAATGAAAGTGTTTGAAGATCTAAAATACAACAATAAATGGGATGGCGATAATTTTGTAGCTAAGCCCTTGCCAGACGGAACCTATTATTATGTTCTGAAATTGACGGAAGGAGAAAACAAGGCAGGTTTTGTTACTATTATCAGATAACCTGTTGTTTTTGCTATAATTGCTTACTTTTGCACCTGTTTAAAAACAACCTATATGAGCACAAAGAAGAAACCACCTTATGAGGAAATAGATAAATCTCTATTAAAATCTATCCCCAATCCTTCTAAAGGGGCCTATGAGATTAAAATTAAAATTCCCGAATTTACGTTTCTTGGTGTAAGCAATCAGCCAGATTTTGCAACTATCTATTTGACTTTTTATCCGCAAGATAAAGTCATTGAGCTGAAGTCGGTAAAAGAATATGTTTATAAACTCCGGAACATAATTGTTTCATATGAGCGATTAATCAATATTTTTTATGACCACCTGATGGAGGTATATAAACCAGACAGAATGAGAGTTGTAATGATCTGTAATCCAAGGGGTGGAATCAGTTCTAAGCTTACTATAGATTCTGACTGGAAAGCCAGAGGAGGTAATGAGAAATACAAAGATTGGATTGGAAACTCTGAAGATACTTGGGATGTCCTAATGTAAATTCATATAATTAGGCCTATCGGCGATTCCCTAATACTCGCTCCACATATTTCCCTAATATATCAAACTCAAGATTTACCAAATCTTCTATTTGAAGAAGGTGAAAATTAGTGTGCTCAAATGTATAGGGTATTATTGCTGTTGAAAAAGAGTTTTCCGAAACATTTACCAACGTTAAACTCACCCCATTAATACATACAGAACCTTTTTCTACTAAATAATTTTTATGCTGCTTCTGATATTCAAAAGTAAAGATCCAGCTGCCATTTTCTTCAACAATATTTTTACAGGCTGCTGTTTGATCAACATGTCCTTGTACAATATGGCCATCTAGCCTGCTATTTGCTTTTAAACACCGTTCCAAATTAATTCTATCTCCAGCATTAATCTCAGCAAGATTAGTCTTTCCAATAGTCTCCTTAATTGCCGTTACGGTATAATAGTCCAGGCAAAGGGTCTCTATAGTAAGACATACTCCATTGTGAGCTATGCTTTGATCAACTTCCAGTTCCTCAATAAAGTCTGCCTTTATGCTAAATTCCAAATTGGCCTGTTTTTCCTGAACATGCTCAACAACTCCAAGTGTTTCAACAATTCCCGTAAACATTTTTTGGCCTGCTAATATATTGTTGTTTTGTTACTTGTTTATTAGTGAATTCCCTCTGAGAATGTGAACAAAGCCTGTAAGCACTTTTGTTTCTGGACCTTTAAGCCTAATCATGTCAACGTAGCAAACATAAAAGAAGACTCCTTCCGAAACATCCTGTTTGTTTGCATAATATTTCCCATCCCAGTTGATGTCTGGATCTGTAGTTTCAAATACAAGCTGGCCCCAACGATCAAATATTTTAAGGTCAATTGCCTCAATAAATTTATATGGAAAAGGAACAAAATTATCATTGATCAAATTCCCATCTGGCGAGAACACATTTGGCAAAGTATACTCAGGGCAATTATCTACACAAATTGAATCGCTTAGGATGCTTTCATTTTGAAATGAATCCACTGCAGTAATGGCATAGCAACCTGCTAATGATGTAAGATTATCGATTGCCAATGAAGTAAGCGATGCAGGGGCAACTGATTGCAAGAACTTTAATTCCCCTTCAAGCACTGGAGTAAAATAGATATTATATGAGGCCACATCATCTGCACATGTATAATTTGGATTTGTCCATGTAAGCAGGTTTATTATATCATCGCAATCTGCATTAACTACAAGAGTTGGAGCACAGGGCGAAGTGAGATCAATCGGTGTTTCACATTTTATTTGGGAATAGTTTATGATTGGGTAAACAATATCTGCAACAGTATAGCCTCCTTTACTTTTTATATAATAGCAAAATTCTTTCCCATTTACCAGGCCGGTATCTGTATAATTGCCAAGAGAGGTTGAATCCAAGAGATCAAAAGTTGAAGCAAGGCTATTATATTTATAAATATAATATGTTGTATTCGTCCACGGTACATTTTCCTGCCATGAAAGTTGCAGCTGATTATCATTGGGGGTAATATCTAAAAAGACTGAAGAAGCAAGATGGGTACAGCCAACACTGTCGTTGTCACTGTATAATACTATTTTATAAGAATGAGGAAGGTCCTCAGTATTAAGACCTGTATGAATAAAGACAGTATCCGTAAGCTCTAAGGAAGAACTTGCGTTTGTACTTCCAATAAATGTGCTGGCATTTGTAAAATCATCTGAGCCGTAAATTTTATAATGATAAGGGCCTGTAAATTCAGTAATTGTGTCTATTACTTTAGGCTTTGACCAGATAACGGTATCAACACCAGCAATATTATCAGTTTGGCCAACACTTACATGAGTAATGATGGGTACATCTCTAATGAGCTGGGCACATGTTTCCTCTGAAGCACAGCTTTCAGCACCATCAATAAAGTAGGCAATTATCCTATAGCAATAATCTATGCCATGAATTAGGCCCGAACCATTATTTTCATCTTTAAATATTGTGTTATTTATACCATTAACTGTACTGATAAGGGAATACCCGGCAGAAGCAGGAACACCTGTTTCACAAGGACAATCAATGACTCCTGTAAATGATCCATTTCTTCGATAAATTTTATAGCCCAAAGCTTCGGTACAAACACTTGGGTCCCAAGAAAGATCAATAGCATTACCATTTGCTATTGCCATAGGGTTTAAAGGTGCAGGAGCAATTACAGAAATCTCAGAAGTTTCCATGCTTACTAAAGATACTTCAGGGTCATTGTCTTCAGCCTTGAAGGTTACAAAATATGATTGCTTCCTTATATTAGAACAATTTGTTTCCCAAGAAAAGAGTCCTGTTGCTGGAGGAATTGCATCAATGGAAGTAAATATAGCACTATTCTGAACAACCATTGGGCCTCCAGAGGCACTCAAAGTTAACACTGAAGAATCCGGATCTGTGGCAACAACATTGATTATTACAGTATCTCCTGCCAACACACAAGTGTCGCCAGCAAATATTAAAGGAGGCTCATTTTCACAATCTACAACAGTAATTTGCATATCCCTCAGGATTCGGCTAATTATTGCACCATATCTCCACTCAATTATTTCAAAACATATATTATATTCATCATATCCCCTAGCTGCATTAATAGCTGAAACTGGAGGTGGGGTATCCCAGACCAAGTCTCCTGTAAGAGGATTAATACTAATATTGGCAGGAATATAATATCCTAAAGCTGGAACTCCAACTCCATTTGAGTTGACCTCTTCAAGACAATCACCCAAAACGTAAGAAATACTATCTCCATTAACATCAAAAGCCCCGGCATTATGAATAAATATCTTCTCTGAACAAGCATCATCAATTGGAGGAGTTAAGAGTTCTGGGGAAGAATTTGTATCAAGACCGGTACTAGCACCACCTATCATAAAGGTCAGCTCAAGAAAAAAAGGAGTATTAAACGAATCTTGCATATTAGTTACCTTCTCATTCCTGTTGGGATCCATCATTGAGATCTTGTACGTGCCTGGCCCAGGGAATGTATGATAACCAATATATATGTTTATTCTAATGTCCTTTCCCAGAATCATTTCACCAATACCTACCAGTGGGCCACAATCTGCATCAAGAAGGCCATTGACTCGATATATGGTGTCCGTATCTCCATCACCCCAGGAAATTTGCAATTCACAACGATCTGCCGGACTTGAATCTTTGGTATATGTCACGACTTTTACCTCATATGTATTTCCTGAGACCCATTTGTACGTAATCTCTCCAGCCCTATTGTGGGATGCCAAGATGGGCAAATGGGCCGACATAAAAAGCAGAAATGTTACCAGATATAGTAGGACGTATTTCATTCAAGAGGCATTAACCTGATAATAAAACTCTAATTTACGATTTTTATTTTAAATAGCACCAAATCAGGAGCCATAGAAAATGCTGGTTTTTATAGTTAGTTTTACAATATGGAAATGATAGCATTTTCAGATGAATATTTCATGAAACAAGCACTATTAGAAGCGCATAAAGCTTTTGATTGTGAGGAAGTTCCTGTAGGTGCTGTAATAACCTGCAATAACAAGATTATAGCCAAGGCACATAATTTGACCGAAATATTGACTGATGCCACTGCTCATGCCGAAATGCAAGCTTTCACATCAGCTTCTGAGTATTTAGGGGGAAAATACCTCAATGAATGCACCCTATATGTAACGCTTGAGCCTTGTGTAATGTGTGCAGGTGCAGCATTCTGGACCAGGATAGGGCAAATAGTTTATGGCGCATCAGATAATAAAAAAGGGTTTCAGGTGTTTGGGAGGGAAATATTGTGTGAAAAAACTAAATTAAAAGGCAATGTATTAAAAAAAGAATGTGCTGAAATTTTATCCCGCTTTTTTAATAATAAAAGATAATCGCTTAAAAGAATATTTCTTTTGTAAATTTGTCCTATAAACAATAATTACAATTATGTATCCAGAAGAAATGGTTGCCCCTATGCGTATGGATCTCGTATCTGCAGGATTTACTGAGTTGAGAACAGCAGAAGAAACAGAGAATTGCTTAAATAAAACAGAAGGAACCACAATAGTGGTTGTAAATTCTGTTTGCGGATGTGCCGCTGGAAATGCCAGGCCTGGTGTAAAAATAGCAGTTCAAAACAACAAAGTTCCTGACAATTTAACAACCGTCTTTGCCGGAGTTGATTCAGAAGCAACAGCTAAAGCCCGTTCCTATTTTGAACCCTATCCACCATCATCTCCTTCTATTGCTATTTTCAAAGAGGGCAAATTGGTGCATTTTGTCGAAAGACATCATATTGAAGGGAGTAATGCCCAATTGATCGCTGACAATTTGATCAGTGCATTTAATGAATATTGCTAAAATCTATTCCTTGCCTAAAACCTTAGGTACAAGAATGTAATCAGAGTCTTTTTCAGGTGCATTTTTTAATGCTTGGGCTTGAGTAGTGCCTTGAACCACTTTGTCTTTTCTAAGGATATTAGTTTCATTAGTCATGTAGATTAAAGGTTCAACATTATCTGTATTTAATTCATTTAACTTTTCTACAAAGGAAAGTATCTTGTTGAGGTCGCCTATTATTTCTTTTTTTGCTCCTTCATCAAATCCCAGCTTAGCAAGATCTGCTAGTTTATCAACAGTATTATTATCAACCTTCATAATAGTTTTTTATAGAACCTTCTATCTGATTATAAACCTTTTGTCGCAAAGATATTAAATTATCCTCAGACATTCCTGCAGTGCTAATTGGCTGATGAACAACCACAATTGCTTGACCTGGAAATCCAATTCTATTCATTCTCATTTTGGAAGGGAAAAGGCGAAAATTATTTACAAATGTAATAGGTAAAATGGGCACTTGTTTTTCAATGGCCAGTTTAAATGGGCCATTTTTAAAGGGCTTTAGCTCAGGTGCCTTTGTTGAAATAGTACCCTCTGGGAACATTACAACCGAACATCCTTTGTCTAATTCTCCTCCAGCTCGAAGAAAAGCTTTATGGGCTTTTAGTTTACTCCTCCGGTCAACTCCTATGTCCTGATCTTTAAAAAAGATGCCAAAAAGAGGGACTTTTCTCAACTGATGCTTTCCCATAAAAACAAAGTAATTGGGGAAAAAGCAATAGATTAGGGCAATATCCAGATAGGATGTGTGATTTGGGCACACAACAACTGTCTTGTTTAATGTAAGGTCAGCATCTTTATTGATCTTTATTCGCAAGCCAGAAAGTTTTACAGACATAATCGCAACAAATCTTTTCAATTTAAACGCCATTCCATATCTCTTCCTGCTTGCTAGCAAAAACACAAATATTGGGTAATGTATTATAAAGATGACAGCAAACAATAACAAAAAGTATATCCGCCACAAAAACTGAAAAGGGATATAGATTAGTTTCATAGGCTTCAAAATTAAAACATTTATATTTTCTACATTTGCTTCCACCAATATAATATAGAATGGATATTGTAGTAAGTGGAATTCGGTCAACTGGGAATTTGCATTTGGGGAATTACTTCGGTGCAGTGAAAAATTTTGTGAAATTACAGCATGAGAATAGAGCGTTTTTCTTTATTGCAGACTATCATTCTCTTACCACCCATCCAGTTCCGGCATCACTCCACTCTAATGTAAAACAGGTTTTGGTAGAATACCTTGCATCAGGTATTGACCCTGAGGTGGCAACTGTTTATATACAAAGCGATCTGCCAGAAATTGCAGAATTATATTTATTGCTGGTTATGAATGCCTATAACGGAGAGCTAGAGCGATGTACCTCTTTTAAAGAAAAGATCAAAAGCCAAGGAGAGAACATAAATGCCGGATTGCTTACCTACCCTGTACTAATGGCAGCAGATATAATTATACATAAAGCAAATAAAGTCCCTGTTGGCAAAGACCAGGAGCAGCATTTGGAAATGACTCGCACTTTTGCCAGAAGATTTAACAGGATGTATGGTGTCGAGTATTTCCCTGAACCACAGGCCTATAATTTTGGCAAATCTTTGGTAAAAATACCGGGATTGGACGGAAGTGGAAAAATGGGAAAATCTGAAGGAGATGGAAATGCAGTTTTTTTAAATGATACACCAGAGAGCATACAAAAAAAGGTGATGAAAGCAGTGACAGATAGTGGGCCTCAAGAGGTAAACCAGAAAAAGCCTGAATCCATTGAAAACTTATTTGCTATAATGAAAGTTGTTTCGCGTGAAGATACCTATAAACACTTTGACGACTTATACAATAACCGCGAAATTCGTTATGGGGATTTTAAAAAGCAATTAGCTGAAGACATCATTACGTTTAATGCACCGATCAGAGAAAAGATCAAAGACTTGGAAAATGATGATGCTTATCTGAAGAAGGTAGTAAAGCAGGGAGCAGAAAAAGCGCGTGAGAGCGCAGCAAAAACAGTTTCAGAAGTTCGGGAGATAATAGGGATAAGAAAGTTTTAAGCTTTTAAAAAGGTCATGCAATTCCCATCACACGGTCATAATTTCCTTTTCCTTAACACCAAATAGTTTGTCAAGCTCAGTTATACACTTGTCTGTTAATGCCTGCACCTCATCTTCTGCATCTTTTGCTTCATCTTCGGCCAATCCATTTTTTACCATTCCTTTAATTTCTTCATTCGCCTCTCTGCGAAAATTTCGTATGCTAATTTTACAATTCTCCACTTCCGTTTTGGCTTGTTTAACTAATTCTATCCTTCTCTCCTCAGTAAGCGGAGGGATATTTATTCTTACAAAGGTGCCATCACTTTGAGGGTTCAAGCCAATATTAGCATTAATAATGGCTTTTTCAATTTGCTCAATCATTGACTTATCCCAAGGTTGAATTGCTAAGGTTTGTGAATCTGGAGTGTTTACATTGGCAACTTGACTGAGTGGTGACTCAACACCATAACAATCAACTTTCAGGCTATCAAGCATATTGGGATTGGCTTTTCCAGCACGAATTTTTGCAAGTTCTTCCTGGGCATGTATAATGGTTTTTTTCATTTGCTCTTCAGCAAAAGAAATAACGAATGTTACATCTTCATTCATGGTTAAAATTTGCTTAAAATTCAACTAATGTTCCGACTTCTTCTCCAGCTATAACCTTTCTAAGATTACCAGGTTTATTCATATCAAAAACGATTACAGGCAGTTTATTCTCATTGCAAAGGGTAAATGCTGTTAGGTCCATTACATTTAAACCTTTTTCATAAACTTCCGAAAAAGAAATCTTATTATATCTTACGGCATTTTTATCTTTTTCAGGATCTGCACTATAAATGCCATCAACCCGTGTTCCTTTTAGTATTATATCTGCCTCAATTTCAATTGCCCGCAACGAAGCAGCAGTATCCGTTGTAAAATATGGGTTCCCAGTTCCTGCCCCTAAAATTATAACTCGGCCCTTTTCTAAATGCCTGATTGCTCTTCTGCGGATAAAAGGCTCGCAAATTTCTTCCATTTTTATTGCAGACAAAAGGCGGGTATCAACATCCATGCCCTCAAGGGCTGATTGTAGCGCCATGCTATTAATGACCGTTGAAAGCATACCCATGTAATCCCCCTGCGCTCTGTCTATGCCGCTTTCAACAACCTGTATGCCCCTAAAAAAATTGCCACCACCAATAACCACTGCTATTTGAACTCCCTTCTCAGCAATGTTCTTTATCTCTCGAGCATAATTTGCAATCCTTTTAGGATCAATGCCAAATTGCTGGTCGCCCATAAGGGCTTCACCACTAAGCTTTAAAAGAATTCTTTTATATTTCATAGATACGTTGCTGCTGCAAATTAAAACAAAAAAAAAGAGAGTTCAAATGAACTCCCTTTAAACCTTTTAACCGAGTGCTAATCGGTTAAACGAGGTGACAGACAAATCACTCTCAGCCTCGCTTAAATATTGTTTTACTGTTTTTTTACTGTCTTTAATAAATTGCTGGTTTAACAAGGTACATTCTTTATAAAACTTATTAAGTTTCCCCATCGCAATTTTTTCTACAATCTCCTCCGGCTTACCTGCTTGACGTGCTTGTTCCTTGCCAATTTCAATTTCTCTGTCAATTATCTCTGCATCAACGCCCTCCGGCTCAATAGCAACTGGATTCATCGCTGCAACTTGCATCGCTATATCCTTTCCAACCTCTTTTAGGTTTTCCCCACTTTTATTTAATCCTATTAAAGATGCCAACTTATTACCTGGATGATTATAGGCAATTACAGATTCTGATTCAATTTTTTCATAGCTAGAGAGCTCTATTTTTTCTCCTATCTTGCCGCTCATGGCAATAATTCCGTCTTGTACTGTTGAGCCATTTAATGCTGTAGACTTTAATCCTTCTAACGAATCGCTTTTACTTTCCAGGGCCAAGTTGACAATTGATTTTGCATAGTTTACAAAATCTTCTGTTCTGGCAACAAAATCAGTTTCACAATTTAAGGAAATGACTACTCCTAGTTTATCAGCAGGATCTGTTTTAGCCAAAATATATCCTTCTGTAGCTGCTTTTTCACCTCTTTTAGCCGCAATTTTTTGCCCTTGCTTTCTTAAAAGATCTGTGGCTTTCTCAATATTACCTTCAGCCTCTACGAGGGCTTTTTTGCAGTCCATCATGCCAGCGCCTGTTTGTTGACGGAGCATATTGACATCTGATGCAGTTATCTTTACCATCTTGTATTTAAAATTTCATTGAAATGAAGACTAAAAGGACACCCTTACATAATCTGCTTAAGCAGTTGCCTTCTCTTCTTTTTTAGAACTTTTCTCTTTTGCTGAAGGTTCCTTTTTTGCGACTTCCTTATTTGTCACTTTTGCTCCAATACGCTTTCTTTTAGCAGCTTTTTTAACAGGTTTCTTTGGATTCTTTTCATTTCCTTTTTCAACCTCCTCAGCAACATTTTCATTTTTATCTACTGCCGATTGAACTTCTTCTTCAATCTCTTTAGATTTTTCTTCATCACTATTAGTTGTCTTTTCTTTTTTCCTTTCTTCTAAACCTTCTTTGATAGCATCCACAATATCCCCAACAATAAGTGATATTGATTTCGATGAATCATCATTAGAAGGTATTGCGAAATCGACATCATTAGGATCAGAATTAGTATCTACCATTGCAAATGTCTGTATGTTTAGTTTTTTCGCCTCGGACACAGCAATCTTTTCTCTTTGTACATCAACAATAAAAATAGCTGCCGGCAATCTTGTTAGGTCGGCAATGCTCCCCAGATTTCTTTCAAGCTTTGCTCTCTGCCTAGTAATCTGAAGCTTCTCCTTTTTAGACATATTTTCCATCGTACCATCAGTCCCCATCCTATCAATGGTTGACATCTTCTTTACGGCTTTTCTAATAGTATGGAAGTTGGTCAGCATTCCTCCAGGCCATCTTTCTGTGGCAAAAGGCATTCCTGTCTGCTTTACTAAATCAGCAACAATATCTTTTGCTTGCTTTTTTGTTGCAACAAACAGGATCTTTCTGCCAGATTTTGCAATTTGCCGCAATGCCGCTTTAGCAGATTCAAGCTTAACCAATGATTTATTCAAATCAATAATATGAATCCCATTCTTCTCCATAAAAATATATGGTGCCATATTGGGATTTCTTTTTCTTTTCATGTGTCCAAAATGGACACCTGCATCTAACAATTCTTTATGTGTTGTTTTTGCCATGAATATTCTATTCTATCGTTTGCTAAATTGGAATTTCTTTCTCGCCTTTTTTTGACCTGGTTTTTTCCTCTCAACCATCCTTGGATCTCTTGTTAGAAGTCCATGCGACTTTAGTTTTGGTCGATTTTCTTCATCTATTTCTACCAATGCTTTTGAGATTGCAAGACGAATTGCTTCTGCCTGGCCTGCAGTACCACCTCCATCTAAATGGGCTTTGATATCATATTTCCCTATAGTGTCAGTAAGCTCAAATGGTTGCTGAATTTTATATTGCAAAACCTCGTTAGCAAAATATTTTTTGTAGTCTGTTTTATTAACTATAATATTTCCTTTTCCCTTCTGTAAATAAATACGGGCAATGGCTTTCTTCCTTCTTCCTGATGTATTAATGACTTCCATTTATTGTTAAATTTTAAATTCCCTGGGTTGCTGAGCTTCATGATTATGTTCATGCCCTGGATAAACATATAGGTTCTTATATATTGCTCGTCCTAATTTTGTTTTCGGCAACATGCCTTTAACTGATTGTTCAACCAGCTTAATCGGATTTTTTTCATGGATTGCCACAGGTGTTTCGCGCCTTTGACCTCCTGGATAGCCAGTATGACGATAATGCTCTCTGGCAACCCATTTGTTGCCTGATAGTTTAATGTGTTGGGAATTAATAATAATTACATGATCACCACAATCCATATGAGGGGTATAGTTGGTCTTGTGCTTTCCTCTTAAAAGCTTTGCAGCTTCAGAAGCCAACCTTCCTAAAATGGAGTCCTTAGCATCAATAATTACCCATTCTTTATTTAACGTAGCCCTGTTAGCTGATTTGGTTTTATAACTTAATGTATTCACCACTATATATTTTTAATCCAATTACTTTAAATTATCTGATTCGCAAAAGGGGTGCAAAAGTAGGGTTATTTTTTAAAATTGCCAAACACTTTATTTAATAACTTCTAATTGTCTTCCTATTCTGGTAAATGCATCAATTGCCTTATCCAAATGTGTCTTTGTATGACCCGCTGATAATTGCACTCGAATTCTTGCTTCACCTTTCGGCACCACCGGATAGAAAAAGCCAATAACATAGATGCCTTCATTTAATAAACTGTTTGCAAAATCTTGTGAAAGCTGTGCATCATAGAGCATTATTGGGACAATTGGTGATTCGCCTGGCTTAATATCAAAACCAGCTTCTGTCATTTTTTTTCTAAAGTAATCAGTATTCTCCATAAGAGCATCTCGCAATTCAGTAGTTTCACTCAGGAGTTCAAATACAGCTGTTGCTGCACCTACTATAGGAGGCGCCAAAGAATTAGAGAACAAATAAGGTCTTGAACGTTGTCTAAGCATTTCAATTACTTCTTTTTTTCCTGAAGTAAACCCCCCCATAGAGCCCCCCAAAGCTTTCCCCAAGGTGCTTGTTATGATATCAATGCGCCCCATGACATTACGATATTCATGTGTCCCCCTCCCTGTTTTGCCAATAAAACCTGTAGAATGACTTTCATCAACCATAACAAGTGCATCATAACGCTCTGCCAGATCACAAATTTGATCTAACAAAGCAATGTCTCCATCCATTGAAAAGACTCCATCAGTAACAATTATTTTAAAACGACAAGAAGAAGCGTCTTTTAAGCTTGATTCCAATTCTTCCATATTGCTATGTGCATACCTGTGTCGTTGCGCTTTGCAAAGCCTTACTCCATCAATTATTGATGCATGGTTCAGGGCATCAGAAATAATAGCATCTTGTTTGCCAAGCAACGGCTCAAAAACGCCACCGTTTGCATCAAAACACGCAGCATATAAAATAGTGTCTTCCATGCCTAGGAAGGAAGATATCTTTTCTTCAAGCTTTTTATGGATGTCCTGCGTACCACAGATGAACCTAACTGAAGACATCCCATATCCATGTTTATCAAGTGTTTCTTTTGCAGCATTAATAACCTTTGGGTGAGAGGATAGGCCAAGGTAATTGTTGGCGCAAAAATTTAATGCCGTTTTTCCGTTAACGGTAATCTCTGCACCTTGTGGCGAACTAATAATACGCTCTGATTTAAAAAGGCCAGAATCTTTAATTTCTTTTAATTCTTCAATTAAATTATCAATCATAGTGGTATTCATTGTTAATGGTTTTAAATAAAAATCGCCAATCCGATTATCGAATTGGCGATTTCATTAGTGTTTAACAAATTGATTTTAGACTACTCCTTGTGCCAACATGGCGTCAGCCACCTTAATAAAGCCGGCAATGTTTGCACCGTGTACATAATCAACATAATCGCCATCAGAACCGTATGTTACACAATTCTCATGGATGCTTTTCATTATACTCTTCAGCTTGCTATCTACATCTTCTCTTGTCCAAGGATGCATTTGTGCATTTTGAGCCATCTCAAGGCCAGAGACTGCAACGCCACCAGCATTAGCAGCCTTTCCAGGCGCAAACAGAATCTTTGATTCCCTGAAAAACACTACAGCTTCTGGTGTTGAAGGCATATTGGCTCCCTCTGCTATCACATAACATCCATTAGAAAGGAGTGTCTTTGCATCTTCACCATTTAACTCATTTTGTGTTGCACATGGCAAAGCTATATCACAAGGCACCTCCCAAGGGGTTTTCCCTGCATGATATTCGCAACCATATTTGTCAGCATATTCTGATATACGGCCCCGTTTGTTGTTTTTAAGGTCCATAATAAATTCGAACTTCTCTCCAGAGATTCCGTCTTTATCATAAATATACCCACCTGAATCAGATAGTGTCACAACCTTACCTCCCAATTCAACAGCCTTTTCAAGAGCATATTGGGCGACGTTTCCTGAACCAGAAATAACGACGGTTTTAGCTTCAAAACTATCATTCTTTCTATTCAGCATTTCATCAGCAAAATAAACTGCTCCATAACCAGTAGCTTCAGGCCGAATAAAACTGCCACCATACTCTATACCTTTTCCAGTAAGTACACCAACAAATTCATTGCGTATTCTTTTATACTGCCCAAAAAGATATCCAATCTCTCTTCCACCGACACCAATGTCTCCTGCAGGAACATCGGTTTGTGGCCCTATATGAGGACAGAGCTTAGACATAAAAGCCTGGCAAAACCTCATGATTTCATTGTCTGATTTACCTTTAGGGTCAAAATTTGAGCCACCCTTGCCTCCACCCATTGGCAAAGTAGTTAGTGCATTTTTGAAAACCTGCTCAAAAGCAAGAAATTTCAATATACTAAGATTAACAGATGGGTGGAACCTCAATCCACCTTTATATGGCCCAATTGCTCCATTCATCTGAATCCTAAAACCGCGATTTACTTGTACCTCACCATTATCATCAACCCAAGAAACCCTAAACATGAAAACCTTATCAGGTTCTGTCATTCGTTCTAAGATCTTTGCTTTTTTATATTTTGGTGTCGCTTCAATTAGAGGTATAACCGATTCGGCCACCTCCAGAACCGCCTGGACGAACTCAGGTTGATTCTTGATTCTTGATCTAACTTTATCCATGAACTCATTAATCTGAGCCTGGTGGTTTTTGTTTTCTACTGCTAATTCACTCATGACAATTGTTGGTTTATTAATATGTTGAACGCTGTTTTTGTAATTACGCGCGGCAAATGTATGGAATTTTAAATTTATGACGTAAGATTTTAATAAAGAACCTTTTATTACTGAGCAGGCTTATTAATTCAATTGATACACTTTACCTGGTAAGCACTTAACAATGCCAGTAAATTCTAAAGTTGTAAGTGTAGCGGCTACTTGGCTTGTACTCATTTGTGATTCTAAGGAAATGTTATCAATACCAAGTGCTCCTTCTTCAAGAAGGTCAATGATTTTCTCTTGTTCTAAAGACAAATCTACAAACATCTTCTTCTGGGCACTCTTCTTCCTGGTTTCGTCATTCTGCCAACCCATTATATATTCAATATCCTTCACAGATTCAATTAAAGCAGCTTTATTAACTTTAATTAACCAATTACATCCATCAGAACAGGTGTCTTTAAGCCTTCCGGGTACGGAAAAAACATCCCTGTTATAAGAATTGGCAATTTCCGCAGTTATTAATGCACCTCCTTTCATTGTTGATTCTATTACAATGGTGGCATCAGCTAAGCCTGCAATAATTCTATTGCGTTTTGGGAAATTTTCTCTATCAGGATTTGTTTTACTTATAAACTCTGTTACCATTCCTCCTT
>DTSC01000089.1 GCA_012965625.1 Flavobacteriales bacterium
TTTAAATATATTACGCCTAACCCATTCAGGTATGGGAAAGGGACTAAATATACTCCGATGATGTAATGCAGATTGCTGAAAAAAACCTCAATAACATATTTGGTTTCTTAGGTTTGACTTTGCAAACCTGTTTTTCTTCTTTATTTTCACCCCTATGTGTGATGCATAATGCATTTAGCAGTGCTAGCTTTGGAATATGAAAGTATTATCCACAATCAATTTTGCCTATTTAACTTGGATGTTTAAACCATGTGGCAAAAAATAAACAATAAAATCAATAATTTTAAATTAACAACTACATGGTGTACGACCTTTTAAAACGTACATTATTAATTTTTATGTATCTATCTTAAGATATGTTGTACATATATTTGTTCAAGTATTAATGGTCACAATTAAATCACAACAATTTAACTATTAAAATCAAACAACAATGAAAGCAAGAAACATTTTCCTTTTAAGTGGATTAATTTTTATAGCAAATACTGCCTTTTTACCAGATGACAAGAAAGCAGAAGATGATTTCAAAACAAAGTTTTATCTTGCTGATGATTTGATTTTAGACCAAAACTATCCAGCTGCATTAGAAATACTATCTGCTTTGCAAGACATGGATTCAAGCAATTATAATATAAAGTGGAAAATTGCAACTTGCTATTTGAATATCGGAGGCAAAAAATCTGAGGCAATACCCTATTTAGAAGAGGCAGTACAACACATTTCCATGGATTACCAGGAGGATTTTTATCTGGAAAGAAAAGTAATGGTTTTTGCACTTAGAGACCTTGCTCATGCCTATCATTTGGATTACCAGCTAGAATCAGCCATTAACATGTATGAGCAATTTAAAAACTATGTTAATGAAGAAGAAATTAAAGCAATTGATGTACAGATTAATATGTGCTATAACGCACAAGATTATATGAAGCACCCAGTTAATGTAAGAATCACAAACCTTGGTGAAAAAATTAACAGCGAAGGCATGGAGCATAGCCCAGTAATTACCGCCGATGAGTCCACGCTAATGTTTACCTCAAGAAGAAAAGAAAGTACTGGTGGCTTATTGGATTACAATGGTATGTACTTTGAAGATATTTTTGTTGCATATAACGATGAGGATGGCTGGACAGAGAGTGCACCTGTAAAATCATCCTATATCAACACGAATGGTCACGAAGCTACAATTGGATTATCCGTTGATGGTAACACGCTTTTTATCTATAAAGATGATGAAGGAGATGGTAGCCTCTACCAAAGTGTACTTAGGGGAGAATCGTGGTCACCTCCAACATTATTGGGTTTTGAGCTGGACAAATTTGGGGATTATAGTGCCAATTCAGATATTAATTCAAAGGCATGGGAAACAAGTGCGGTCTTAAGTGCAGATAATAACACCATGTACTTTGTAAGTGACAGGGAAGGTGGATATGGTGGCAGGGATATCTACAAGGCAATACGCTTACCTAATAGAAAATGGTCACTTGCACAAAACCTTGGCCCTGAAATCAATTCCCCTTATGATGAAGATGCCCCCTTTATTCATCCTGACGGCATACAGCTTATTTTCTGTTCAAACAGACCAGAGAGCATGGGAGGATTTGACATTTTTACTACTGACCTTTTGGAGGATGGTACATGGTCAACACCTCAAAATGTAGGATATCCTATAAATACAACAGATGATGATATTTCCTATATCACATCCGTTGATGGCAAAAGAGCTTACTATGCTTCCACAAGACCTGGTGGTTTTGGAGATAAAGATATTTATGTTATAGACTTGCTTGCAGCAAAAGAGAAAAATTTAGCTGTAATAAAAGGAATAATTTCAGAACAGCTGGGAAGGATTTTCGGACCTATTGTGGTTACAGACAAGGAGACAAATGAAGTAATGGGGTCCTATAGCCCGGATGTAATGACAGGGAAATTTATTTTCATCCTGCCCCAGGGAAAAGACTATTCCATTTCTTTTCAAACGGAAGATCAAGAATATCATTTTAAAGAACTAACCATAGCTGACAATTCTGCTTATTCAATAACCAGCAGTACAATTGACCTCACTTTAGCAAACATTCCTGATGCAGTGGAAGTTCCTTTGCACTAGAGAGATTCTTTTTCAGGTTAATTGTCAATCTAGCATTTGTATCTTAAACATCTTCGATTAGCCCAGTTAATTCTTATTTTTGTCTGTGATTTATCCAATGGACTTATATTGAAGAATTATGATAAGGGTAACACTTTTGACCTTTTGCTTTGCATTAGCACTAAATTCAAATAGCCAGAACACCGTTTGCCTTACTATAGAAGCTAATCCAAATCCAGGCCATGCAGCACTCGGAGGATTTACAAAATATGTAGATGTCTTAGGAACTATGGGCATATATGCTGAAAGCAGCATATCAGATGAAAAAGTCTTGCATGCAGCAGCAATTACCGCAGAGCTTCTGGACAATGACGAAGATGGAATTGTTGACGACCAGCAATTGAAAGCAAAATTAATTGCCAATAATACAATCATGCCTGTATTTGCCTACGATGGCTCTCCGGTAGAAAACACGTTTTACAATAATTTTAATGATTGTGGAGGTGCAGTACTATATAATGATGAGGTTGACCCCAATAACCCAACACAATGGGGGATGGATGCCAGCCTGGAAGAGATATTGCATACAATAAATGTCTGTGGACATAACGAGCTTTACCCAACCGTATTTGGATTTAGCTCACCGACACAGCTTACTGATGCTATGGATACTGCCAGAGGAGGGCACTTTACCACCATCCCTACCCCCTATCCAAGCAATGCATGGTATACCTATGATGATAATACCTGCGATTATGAGTGTATGGCCGTAGAATATCTTTACTGGTGCATTGCTGCTAATATGGGAGCTTTAAGCAATGTTTGTAGTGGCATTGCAAACGAATGGCTCCCTTGCACCCCTTGCCTCTTACATAACATTGATGATGAGATGTTTAATATTATTACAGACCCACAATGGAAGCTTCCTCAACGAAAACCGGATGGCAATTACTGCCCTCCAACATGCCTGTCACCCACAGCTGGATTTTGTTTTTCAGATATTGGTTTGGCTGTTTCGTTTAATAATCTAAGTAATGTTTTAGCAGGTGGCACATATGCATGGGATTTTGGAGACAATAGCGGCACTTCTACTCAACAAGATCCCAGCTATACCTACACTACTTCTGGAACATATGATGTATGCCTTATAATTGAAGATACTTGTGGTACTGATACTATTTGCCAAAGCATAACAATTGCAAATAATCCAGGAACAGGGATAATTGAACCCAATACAAATGAACTATTGAATCTATACCCAAACCCTGGAGAAGATTTAATAAATATTGAAATAAAAGAAAATAACCCATCTGCTCTGCATATCAATGATATAAGGGGAGGGCTTATAGAAATAATTGAAATTAAAAAAGGGAATAATCAGATTAATATCAGCAAATTAAATAAGGGCATGTACTTTATCTCAGTGGGTCCTAGGGTAGTTTTTTTAATCAAACATTAATAAAAAAGCTCAGTTTAACCAAGAACCTTAAACTATGCTGCTATGCACTTGGATCTAATACAGGCTTATTGCCTGCAGCATATACACCCAATACCACCAACTGCTTGGCCACATCTTTCAGGATTGTCATAGTCCTTTCAAATTCATCATGGTTTTCAAATAAAAGGTCAACATAAAAGAAATATTCCCATTCCTGTCCTACAATAGGGTTCGATTGAATCTTGGTAAGATTCAAGTCATTTTCAGACAATAAGACAAGTACCTTGGCAAGGCTGCCTGTTTCATGATCCAAAGTAAAACAGATAGAAGCTTTGTTCGAATTTTTAACATCTCCATTTAATTCTGGAGAGATCACCAAAAAACGGGTAAAGTTCTTTTTGTTGGTCTCAATACCTTCTTTAATAATATCTAAACCGTTAATGCTTGCTGCCATCTCTCCTGCAATAGCAGCAACACCAATTAGCTTCCTGGCATTGATAATTTCAGCACTTTTTGCAGTATCTTCAGTCTCAACAGATCTAATATGTGGATGCTTTTTCAGGAAATTATTACATTGCCTTAAGGCCATCGGATGGGACCAAATTTCCCTAATATCACTTAGCTGCTGTCCTGGAAAAGCCATTAAATGCTGGACAATATGCAAATAAGTTTCTCCAATAATTTTACAATTATATTCCTGAAGCATTTTATAATTTGGCATGATACTTCCGGCTACGGTATTTTCAATTGCAATAACCCCAAGGCATCCTTTTTCTTTAAAAATAAGTTCAAAAATCTCCTCAAAAGAATCACAATATAAAAGTTCGATATCCTCATCCAGAAAATAATTTCTTGTTGCCAGCTCATGAAAAGAACCGGCAAAACCTTGTATTGCGATTTTTTGTTTTTTCACCTAATATGACCAATCTATTATTACTGGATTCTAATACTACAGAGACATTTTATTAAAATAATTTTTATCAAAAGAAATTATATTCTCTCCTTAGGTTGCAAATTTATATATATTTATAGCAGCAGACATCCCTTAATAGTACAATTGTATTTAAGGTTTAGTATTATTCAATATTTTGTGATATACTTTATGAACCGTTTAAACCTAAAACAGGTGTTTGTTTTTTTCTTACTTTAGATTTATGAATAAACTGGTTCTTATAAGCTCCCTCCT
>DTSC01000090.1:0-3210 GCA_012965625.1 Flavobacteriales bacterium
GCTGGCAGACAAGAGCTTGAGCATAATGACTTTTCATTTTTAGTTTATATTTCTTTAAGTATATGGTCATTTATTGAATATCATTTTTCCGGAAAAAAATATTGGATTTTTCTGATAGGTGTTTTTTCAGGAATGGCAATATTATGTAAATGGTTGGTGGGTTTATTAATATATTTTGGTTGGTCAATATTAAGATTACAACAAAAGAAATATCAGTTTTCTAGTAATAAAGATTTAATTACATCACTATTCATTACTTTATTAATAGCTATTCCTTGGCAGATTCTTACTTTTATTTGGTATCCAGCCGAAGCAAGTCTTGCATATAAATTCAATGTTATTCATTTTACAAATGCTTTAGAAGGTCATAGCGGTACAATTTGGTATCATTTCGATAAGATCAATATTATATATGGTTCAATAGCTTCATTTTTAGTAATACCTGCGTTTTATTTTATGCTTAAAACCAGTAGAGATAAAAAATTATTTTATTCTATATTTAGTATGGTGCTTATTATTTATATTTTCTTTTCTTTAGCTGCAACTAAGATGCCTGCTTTTACAATTGTTATTTCTATGATTGTTTTTATAGCTTTTGCATCATTATTTGATAGCATATTAAGATATATCAACCAATTCATTAAACTAAAAGAAATAAGAAACCTCATATTTATTATTTCAGTGATTATTATTGTGCTACTAAGGTTTGATATGGAGTTTCTACAAGAAAAACATACTATATGGAAAGAAAATAATTCATATACACGAATGTTATCACACAATAAAGAAATATTTATATCACTAGATTTGCCACATAACACAGTATTATTTAATTTAAAAGGGAGGCATTATATTGAGGCAATGTTTTATACTGGACTTCCTGCTTATAATTTCTTGCCAACAATTGAGCAATATCAGGATTTAAAAGCAAAAGGGAGAAATATAGCACTATTTAATTCTATAGATATTGAAATTCCAGTCTATTTAAAAAATGATAAAACAATAATTATGATTAATAGAAAAATTAATGGTTATAATTAATTAAAAGCGGAGAAATGTAGGAAAACTTTTGTTAGAATACATAAAAATCACTGGCTACAACAATTGCTAAAAAAAATTGTATAATTTGCTTTATCCGTAACGTTGTGTGCTATTTTGAAAAGTAAAAAAAAGACTTGATGACAAAAAAAAACCTTCTGACGATTTACTTACTGACAATTGCAACAATTGCCTTCGGACAAAATCAATTCAAAGCCACCGTACTTGATAGCTTGACAAGTGAACCATTAATAGGTGCGACAGTCGTTTTGAAAGGAACGACCAATGGAGCAACAACAGATATGAAGGGGGACGTAACAGTATCAAACATTCCAAATAATGAACAGACCATTGTGGTGTCATTCATCGGTTACGAAACCTTAGAGCTAAGTTTTCAATTTCCGATTTATCAGCCTGAACCTGAGAAAATTCTCCTTTCTCCTTCCGAATCGCAATTAGAAGAAATCTTAATTGAATCCACACGAGCTAACAAATCGGTTGCTAATCTGCCAACAAGAACAGAAGTATTGACTGAAGAAATTGATGAAGCGGCTTCAATGGAACCAAGCAGAATCGCCCATTTGATAACACATAGCACAGGCATTCAGGTTCAGACCACTTCGGCTTCGTCAAATGGTGCGGTTGTCAGAATTCAGGGACTAAACGGACGCTACACCCAAATATTAAAAGACGGGTTTCCGCTTTACGGTGGTTTTTCAGGGAGTTTGGATGTTTTGCAAATCCCTCCGCTTGATTTAAGGCAGGTTGAATATGTGAAAGGTTCTGCCTCCACTCTCTACGGTGGTGGAGCAATTGGCGGACTAATAAATCTGCTTACAAAAAAAGCAACACAAGACGAAACACTTTTGCACATCAACTTCTCTCACATAGGGGCAAAGGACTTCAACGTATTTGTCTCCCGCAAATTCGGAAAATTCAGCTTTACGAACCTTGCCTCACTTCATCTGCATTCACCTTATGACCCTGACAAGGATGGCTATTCTGATGTGCCGGAAGTGTCCAAATTTAACTTTAACCCTAAACTTTTCTACTATCCCGACTTAAAAACAGAAATCTACTTTGGAGCCAATATTACCAAAGAAAGCCGTATGGGCGGAGATATGCGATTAATTGACAACCAAACGCCAGACATCACACATTTCTATTTTGACAAGCAAAACAGTAGCCGATATACAACACAGTTTGCTGCTAAGAGGGCTTTTACAAACAAAAGCACATTGACCTTGAAAAACAGCGTAAGCGTATTTGACCGTTTCATCCATATCAGAGAAAATTCACTTGGGCATAGCTCTCAATTCGGAGGGCAACAACTCAACTCTTTCAGCGAACTGAACTACAATCTCAACACATCAAAACAAAATCTAAACATTGGACTGAACGCATATACCGACAACTTTACGGAACTACAACTTGACACAAGCCATTTGAGGAATCAGGAATACTTGACATTCGGTGTTTATATAAATCACCTATGGGATATTGGCAAAAAACTGGCTTTTGAAAGCGGTTTGAGAACGGATTATGCACAAGCAAAATCTAATATCAGTCAAAATAATGGAGAAACTTTTGTACTTCCGAGATTAAGCGCTTTATACAAAATCAACACAAATTTCAGTATTCGTTTGGGGGGTGGAATGGGATACCGAATGCCAACAATTTTCAATGAAGAAGCCGAACCATATGGGTACAAAAATATCCAACCCATTGACTTTTCCAGCATTAAAGCTGAGCGTTCCTATGGCAGTAATTTCGATTTCAAGTACCAATCTACGTTCGGCTCTGACAATATACTGCTCACGTTCAACCAAATGTTTTTTTACAACATTATTGACAATCCAATACTATTTAATGCTGACACACTTGGAAATCTATTTTACTCCAGCACAAGCGACTATATGAATAGCAGAGGATTTGAATCGCAAATCAAACTTACAGTTTGGAAATTCACCTGGTTCTTTGGCTACACGTACACAGACGCATTTCTGCAAAATGGCAATTCGGAAACTAGCCTTACATTGACACCGCAACACAGTATAAAAGGCGACCTTCTTTTTGTGGTAGAAAACAAGTGGCGAATTGGTTGGGACTATGAGTACAAATCGGAACAGATACTTTCAACTGGACTGAAATCCCGTTCACTATTCACTACTG
>DTSC01000090.1:3220-3919 GCA_012965625.1 Flavobacteriales bacterium
ATAGAATTGTCTACATGTAGCTAAATCTATTACTGGAATTGTTGTAGAAAGAACAATTAACAACTTTGTCATTTTCCTAAATGCGGAGAACTTTACCGACACCAGACAGACAAGTTATCAATCCCTGACCTCTGCTCCGTATGACACTCCACAATTTACGGACGTTTGGGCACCATTGGACGGTTTCTTTTTCAACGCAGGACTGAAAATAAAATTATAAAATAGCAAAAATTATAACTTTATATAAAAGCAATAATATGAATCCTTTTCACCTTGCAATTCCAGTAATAGATTTAGCTACATGTAGACAATTCTATAGAGAAATATTAGATTGCCCAGAAGGCAGAAGTGACACAAAATGGGTTGATTTCAATTTTTTTGGACATCAACTTGTAATTCATCAAAAGCCAGATACCCATTCTATTGAAAACCAAATTTATAACCCTGTGGATGGGCACCTTGTCCCTGTACCACATTTTGGCGTTGTTTTAGATTGGGATCAGTGGACTGACTTGTCCAATAAATTAAAAACAAAAAATGTCAAGTTTGTAATTGAACCCTATATTCGCTTCAAAGACGAAATTGGCGAACAAGGCACAATGTTTTTAGTAGACCCAGAAAATAATGCGCTAGAATTTAAAGCCTTCAAAAATATGTCGCAGTTATTTGCGAAGTAATTTCAGCTATGTTTCATCAATC
>DTSC01000090.1:3929-4702 GCA_012965625.1 Flavobacteriales bacterium
AGCCCACATTTTATGACTATAGCAAAAAAACATAGCATTTAACACAGAAAACTTCAATAAAATGATTGTGAAATATAAAATATGTATTCTGACATTAATATGTGTGTTTTTTCTTTCTGTAATAGCCTATGCTCAGCAAATAAAATTAATGAGCTACAACATAGGTTCATCTCATTGGTCTACTACAAAGGATTCTGTTATATCAAGAATTATGACAAATGACCCCGATGTCTTTTGTGCTATTGAAGCTACAGGAAATACCAGACCTTATCTTGAATCTTCATTAACAAATTACAACTTGCTGCAAACTTTTGGCGGAAATCCCAATATGAGTGAATCGCATATATTTTATCGTAAAAATATGTTTGCCGTCATAGATAGTGGATATATCCAAATGGATACATATGGAGGATATTCTGGACCAAACAGATATGTGAATTGGGTAAGATTGGAACACAATTCATCTCAAAATCAGTTTTTAGTTTACGCTAGTCATATGGTATATATTGTCCCATCAAATTCTGATTCTGCGACTATCGGACAATATAGACATGCGGATGGCATGGTTCAATTAATGAACCAGCATGTTCCCTTAAATATACCAATGATAACAGCCGGAGATTTTAATGCGGATAGTTCAACAGCCGTTATGCAATTTTTGCAACATCAAACTCCAATAACCTTTAATTCATTAACAATAAATAATCCAATTGATATGGAAGATTCTTGGTATGTTGCTAACCCAACAATGCAAAAACCAGGAACTGTAGGCT
>DTSC01000091.1 GCA_012965625.1 Flavobacteriales bacterium
GCAAAAGGTATTGCAGATTTGATTCAGCTGGTAGAGGAAGGTAAAATAAGTTATAGCATTGCTTCCCAAAAAATATTTCCTTTGCTGATAAATAATCCGGAGAAATCACCATTTCAAATTGCTGAGGACAATAACTTGCTTCAGGAGAGTGATGATGATAATATCAGCGAATTTGTAAGCCAGGCAATAGCAAAGTATCCTGATAAGGTGATTGAATATAAAAATGGAAAAAAAGGGCTGATAGGCCTTTTTATGGGTGAGGTGATGAAGTTGTCTAAAGGAAAGGCAGACCCCCAAAAGGCCAGTATACAAGTTGAAAAAATGCTCAATGAATAATAAAGCCAAATCTGGAAACATTAAGAAACTGGATTTAAGTTACATTATAATGTTACTGGTTCTGGTGTCGTGTTCAGCTCCATCAACGGATGGTTATGAGGTCAAAGGGAAATTGCAAAATGGAGCAGGAAAATCCATTTATATTGATGAGTTGACAGCAGCATCAGCTACAACAATAGATTCTGCCGTTATAGATCAAGAAGGCAATTACTTTTTAGAAGGTGAAATTGCTGAACCAGGATTTTTCCGGATGAGGCTTGAACAAAATAATTTTGTAAATATTATTCTTAACCCTGGCGATAGGATTGAATTAAATGGCGATGCCTCCTACTTGTTCGGAGACTATGAGGTTAAAGGATCTCGCGATGCTATTTTGCTTTATAATCTGAATGAATATTCTAGAAAATTTGGATTGCAAACGGATTCAATTCGAAAGATTGTGCAGTCATATGCTGGAAATCCTAAAATAGATTCGGTTAATAGGTCTCTAAGCATTTACTATAATAATATGGTTAATGCTCGCAAGTCTTATGTGCTAGACTTTATTGATAATAACACAACATCTATTGTATGCTTAGCAGCCCTTGAATCAATGGATCCTGTTACAGACCTGAAATACTTTGTAAAAGTAGATAATGAGCTGTATACTCGATATCCGAATTCAAAGAATGTGAAAGATTTTCATGTAAAAGTGGCACAGGTCTCAAGACTCGCAGTAGGTTCTGAGGCACCTCAGATAGTTCTTAATGATCCTGATGGAAATACCATTTCCTTGTCCTCTTTAAGGGGAAAAGTTGTCTTAATAGATTTTTGGGCATCCTGGTGCAAGCCATGTAGAATTGAAAATCCCAATGTTGTACGTTTATACAATGCGTATAAAGATAAAGGTTTTGAGATCTATGGGGTATCTCTTGATAAACATAAAGGAGCTTGGGTTCAAGCCATTAAGCAAGATGGTTTAAATTGGATCCATGTAAGTGATCTGGGCTTTTGGCATTCAGCCCCTGTAAAATTATATGATGTTCAGAGTATTCCGCAGACCTATCTGATAGACCAGAATGGAAATATCATAGCAAAAGGCTTGAGAGGTAGTGCACTTGAGGAGAAAATAAAAGAAATCTTGGGCTGATCATTTTGCCCTGCATTATTAGATATGATGAGAAATTATTTGCTGTTCGTTTTATTTGTTACCCTTTTTGCCCAATCAGTATTTTCCCAAAATTATTGGCAACAAAACATTTCCTATACTATCAAGGTAAGCCTGGATGATAAAAACCATGAGCTAAATGCTCAGGAAAGCATAGATTACACAAACAATTCTCCAGATGAGCTTTCCGAAATTTACATGCACCTTTGGCCCAACGCCTATAAAGACCAAAGTACGGCTTTAAATAAACAAAAATTGGAGAATGGCTCTGATAACCTTCATTATGCTGCAAAGGAAAACAGAGGCTATATTGAAGGGCTGTTTTTTAAGGTAGATGGTAAAGTAGTAATCTGGGAATGGGATGCAGAGCATATTGACATTGGTAAGATAACATTAAATGAGCCTCTTAAAAGTGGGGGAAAGATAACGATAACCACTCCTTTTAAAGTTAAAATTCCATTGGGCGTATATTCCCGATTAGGACATATTGGAGAGTCATACCAGATTACACAATGGTATCCGAAACCGGCAGTTTATGATGCAAATGGCTGGCATAAAATGCCTTATCTGGATCAGGGAGAGTTTTATTCTGAATATGGCACTTTTGACGTTTATATCACCCTGCCAGAGAATTATGTGGTTGGTGCTACAGGTGATCTTGTTAATGGTGCAAGGGAGCTTGAATGGCTTGATAAAAAAGTACAGGAAACCAAAACATACATAAAGGGCATTGAAGATAAAATTCAGATTAAGATTCCAGGCCAGAAAAGGCTGAAAGAATCACAAGGCGATGAAGAATTGAATGGTTTGGAATTTCCTGAATCTTCAGCCAAATTGAAAACCTTGCATTACCGTCAAAGCCAAGTGCATGATTTTGGTTGGTTTGCTGATAAGAGATGGCACGTCTTAAAAGGTGAAGTAAAATTGCCGCATTCGAATAATCTTGTAACTACCTGGGTAATGTTTACTGATGCAGAGGCAAACTTATGGCAAGGGGCTATTGAGTATATGAATGATGCAATCTATTATTATTCTTTATGGAATGGGGATTACCCCTATAAACAAGCCACTGCAGTAGATGGAGCATTGAGTGCCGGAGGAGGAATGGAATATCCAAATGTAACCGTGATAGGCAGGTCAGGATCAAAGTTTGGCCTGGAGACAGTAATAATGCACGAGGTTGGGCATAACTGGTTTTATGGTATTCTGGGTTCAAATGAGAGAGACCATCCCTGGATGGATGAAGGCCTGAATTCATTTAATGAGAACAGGTATATTGAAACAAAATACCCAAACAGGAAGCTCATTGGAAGTCAGGGTGGTACAAAAATGTCTAAGCTCTTTGATCTTGACAGGTATCTTCATAAAGACTCCTATTACCAGGGTTACCTGTTAAATGCGCGACGAAATTTAGATCAGGCAATAGAAAATCATTCAAATGACTATACCATGATCAATTACGGAACTATCGTATATGGGAAGACTGCCCTGGTCTTTGACTATCTGATGGCTTATCTTGGAAATGATGTAATGGATAAAGCGATGCATGCTTATTTCGATGAGTGGAAGTTTAAACACCCACAGCCTAATGATTTGAGAAAGGTTTTGGAACAAGAAACAGGAAAGAATTTGTCCTGGTTTTTTGATAATATGATTAATTCTACGAACAAGGTCGATTATAAGATCCGTAAGGTAAAAGAAGTGGATGGCAAGCTGAATGTACAGGTGAAGAATAAAACTGGAACGGCTGTTCCATTTAGCATAGCAGGAATGAAGGACGGAAAACCTGGTGATGTTATTTGGTTTGATGGATTCCAAAAGAAACAACAGGTTATTATAAACGCTGGAGACTTTGAGGCCATTAGGATTGATCCTACCTTAGATATACCAGAGATAAATAGACGAAATAATACCTGGAAAACAAAAGGTTTGTTTAAGAAAGTGGAGCCTTTAAAACTGCAATTCTTGGGCAGTTTGGAAAATCCTGATAGATCTCAGCTATATTTTATGCCCATTGCCGGATGGAACAATTATGATAGATGGATGCTGGGGTCTGCCTTTTATAACTCGCTTGTGCCAGCTAGAAGATTTGACTTTGTTATAGCACCTATGTTTAGTGTTACTTCAAAGACGCTTCTGGGATCTGGAAAGCTTGGTTATAATATCTATCCTGGAGGCAATATTTTGCAGAATGTGAGAATAAGTATAGGAGGATCCAGGTATTCAAATGGTCAAAAGGTGGAGACCTTTCATGTTACAAGTCCTGGCGAAGGTGTTTTGTCTCTGGTCCGGGCAAATAAAGTAAAAAGTGAGATGGAATTTACATTCAAGAATGCAAACCCCAGGAGTAAAGCATCTAATGTGCTTAGTATTACGAACTACCAGCTCATATTTACACGGCAGGAAACAGGATTGTCTTTAAATCAGGTGCTGGATAGTGCCGCCTTATTTTTGGAAACAGATAAATACTATATCAACAGGCTCGCCTGGGATCATGTAAATTCAAGAATAATTAATCCCTATAGCATGAACCTTAGCTTTGAGCAGGGAGATTATTTTGTGAAAGGTTCTTTTACAGGGAATTACAGGCTGTCTTATAAGCGGGGGCGGGGCCTTGATATCCGATTGTTTTCCGGAAGGTTTTTATTTAATGAAATCTCTAAAATGGATCCTAAATATGGTTTTTCTATGGATGGGAATAGTGATTATTTATATGATGCCGTCTTTTTGGGAAGAGCTGAAACTTCAGGTGTGTTGAGTGGTCAATTTGTTGAGAATGACGGTGGTTTCAAGAATGAAGTGAATAAAGATTCATTAGCAAATGCTCAAACTTGGTTAACAGCTTTAAATGTTCAAACGCCAATAATCCGAAAGTTGCCTGTTTTGCTTTATGCTGATATCGGATGGACTTCCAGTGCTCCTGAAGATATTATTTATGGTGGTGGTGCTGCACTTGAATTGTTTGGCAATATATTGAAGGTGTATTTCCCCTTTTATGTATCCACGGAATTGCCCCATACACAATATGAAAAAAACATCCGGTTTGTCTTTAATGTTGCTGCCTTGAACCCTTTTGAATTGTTAAGGAAAATCCCTAACTAGTTTTTGCCTGGATTTAATGAAAATATATTTTGCTTCAGACTTTCACTTAGGCGCTCCCAATAAGGAGGAAAGCGCAGTGCGAGAGAAATGCATTGTAAGCTGGTTA
>DTSC01000092.1 GCA_012965625.1 Flavobacteriales bacterium
AAAGATGAGCAAATTTCATATTGGATCAGGCAATAGAACTCCTAAAATTGACTTCGATTCAGATTTGAATTATTTTTTGATTGAGGGAAGATCCTTGCCAGAAAACACGCAACAATTTTATGAAAGCGCCATTTCTTGGATAAAGAATTATAAACCAAAGGCAGGAACGACAATTTTACTGGAAATGAAATTCACCTATATAAACTCCTCATCTTTGATTGCTTTATTATCAATTGTATTGAATCTAAAAAAGCATACTAACAGGAACTGCGCGTTGAATATAAAATGGTTTTATGAAGAAGATGATGAGGATCTATTATTAGCTGGGGAGGATATCTCAAATGTAGCTGAGGTTGAGTTTGAATATCTGGAAATTTTATAAGGCCCTCCGCAAGTATTTAAGTTTGAATCACACCAACATTATATTCTTTAGTAATTGGAGAATGGTTAGCTGCTTCAATGCCCATTGAGATAATCTTCCTTGTATCACGGGGGTCAATGATACCATCTACCCACAACCTGGCAGCAGCATAGTAAGGAGAGGTCTGTTCCTCATATCTTTTTGTAATTGTCTCCAAAAGATTTTGCTCTTTTTCTTTTGAAATCTTCTTTCCCTGTGCTTTTAAATTTGAAACTTCTATTTGCAAGAGCGTTTTTGCAGCCTGTGCACCACCCATTACAGCAAGATTTGCAGTAGGCCATGCATAGATCAATCGTGGATCATAAGCCTTGCCACACATTGCATAATTTCCTGCCCCATAGCTATTCCCTATAATAAAAGTGAACTTGGGAACAACTGAATTTGACATTGCGCTCACCATCTTTGCACCATCCTTAATGATTCCTCCATGTTCAGACCTAGAGCCTACCATAAAACCAGTCACATCCTGAAGAAAAACCAGCGGTATCCTTTTCTGGTTACAATTCATAATGAACCTGGCAGCCTTATCTGCAGAATCAGAATAGATAACTCCTCCAAACTGCATTTCTCCATCTTTAGATTTTACAATTTCCCGTTGATTTGCAACAATCCCTACAGACCAACCTTCAACTCTTGCCAAACCGCAGACAATGGTTTGCCCATAATTAGATTTATATTCTTCAAAAGCTGAATTATCTACCAATCTTTCAATAAGTTCCCTGGTTTGATATGGCTTTGCTCTATCAGCAGGGAGTATACCCAATATTTCTTCGAAATTTTCTTTAGGAGGTTTTGGTTCAACATGGTCAAAACCCGCTTTATCATGGTGCCCAACCTTATCCAGGATATTTCTAATTGATTGCAAGCAATCTTTATCATCTTTCGACTTATAATCTGTAACACCTGAAATTTCACAATGTGTGGTAGCTCCTCCTAATGTTTCATTATCAACATCTTCACCAATTGCAGCTTTTACCAAATAAGATCCTGCTAAAAAGATAGAACCTGTTTTGTCTACAATAAGTGCTTCATCAGACAATATTGGCAGATAGGCACCCCCAGCAACACAAGATCCCATTACAGCTGCAATCTGCAAAATACCCATAGAGGACATAATAGAATTGTTTCGAAAGATCCTTCCAAAGTGTTCTTTATCAGGAAAAATACCAGCTTGAAGAGGAAGAAACACGCCAGCACTATCTACAAGATAGATAATGGGCAATTTATTCTCCATAGCAATTTCCTGGGCTCTTAAGTTTTTCTTTCCAGTAATAGGGAACCATGCCCCTGCCTTTACTGTAGCGTCATTGGCAACAATTACACATTGCCGTTTGCTTACATAACCAATACCTACTACCGTTCCACCAGAAGGGCATCCGCCATATTCCTCATACATTCCATCACCGGCAAACTCACCAATCTCCAAAAAACGACTTTCTTTATCAATAAGAAAATCTATCCGCTCTCGTGCGGTCATCTTCCCTTTAGCGTGTAGTTTTTCAATTTTTTTCGCTCCGCCACCTAAATGCACCTCATCAGACTTCTTCTGTAACTTGGCAACCAAGCGCTTCATCTCATCTTCGTTCTTGTTAAAATTGATATCCATTTTGGGTCTTAAATTTAGGAAGTAAAGATATGAAGAAATTAAATGGGGAAAAGAAAAAGGAAAAATCCAATTAAATTACATCAAGCAGCCATTTCTTTAATAGCACTTACCAGCCTGTCTAAATCAGATCGTGTTGTATAAACATGAGGCGTAACTCTTACTCCTTGAACCGCTTCATGGTCTATTGGAGTTGTATGGATCTTGTAATTCTTAAAAAGAAACTGGTTGATCTCGGTCGGTTTCATGCCTTCAATACCAAATGTTGCCAGAGCACAGCTATAAGCGGACAAAGAAGATGTGTAAATCCTTACCTTTTGCAGGTCTTTAACCTTGTCCATCCAATAATTTTTCAGGTATCGCAACCTCGCTTCTTTACGTTCAATACCGATCATATTATGGAATTTTATCGCATTGCCTATTGCCTGCTCACTGGGGAATGAACGTGTGCCCAAGGACTCAAATTTCCGGATATCACCAGCGTTTGGATCATCATTAGAAAACATGGTCCACAATGAAGCTATCTTCTCTTTTTTAACAAAGACAAAACCTGTTCCAAAGGGTGCACATAACCACTTATGTAAACTCGTTCCAAAATAATCACATCCAATATCTTTTAAACTAAAGCCGATATGCGCAAACGCATGTGCCCCATCTACTATAACCTCAATTCCTTTTTTGTGGGCTGCCTCCGTAATCGCCTTAGCCGGAAGAACCTGGCCGGTATAGTTTATTACCTGGGTTATCAATACAATTTTTGTTTTCGATGTGAAAGCATCCTGATATCTCCTAACAATCGATTTATCATCCTCCATAGGCATATCCAGATCAATATATTTCAATACGATTCCATCCCTTTTTTCTCTTTGTTTCAAAGAATTCATCATATTGGGGTAATCATATTTAGAAAGGACAACCTCATCACCTGCTTGCAGATCAAGCCCAAAAATTATAGTTTCCAATGCCTCTGTAGTATTTCTATTAATCGCGATTTCTTCTGGATCACAATCTGCAAGCAGAGCCAACTTCTCCCGGATTGGTTCACGTCCTTTATCGAGTATTCTCCACATATAATAGGACGGTGCTTCATTACTCATCTCATTGAACCTCACGAAAGCATCCTGCACCACCTTTGGTTGGGGAGATACTCCTCCATTATTCAAGTTTGTGATATTTGTTGAGACTGGGTAGGCCTGCTGAATAAAACGCCAAAATACCTCATCCTCTGCCGCCTCAGCCGGAGATAACATTCCAATCTTTTTCACCTCAGCATTAAACCGTGATGCAAAAGCATTATCAAAAAACGGTGTAAATGTAAGTCCGGCAGCTGTACCGCCCACCGCTTTAAGAAATTGCCTTCTGTTAGAACTAGTCATTATTGCTCAATAAATATATTAGATGGCTTAAAAATAATAAAAACCTATTAAAAAACGACATCTCTTCAAATGAAAAGCAATATGACTAGCCCTATACTAATTCTAAAGCCAAGTCATTAAAATCTATACCATCAAAGTTCCCAGAGGTCATCATAAGGAAGGCTTGATTATTATGCTCAAGTGATTTCAAGTATTCAATCAGATCCATTGACCTGGTATATACTTTTATATTATTACCTCCAAAAGCTTCTTTTATCTGCAGCTCAGTTATGGGCACTAGTTTTTTGTGTTCAAGAGTGTGTGGATTAAAATACACAATGGCCTCATCAGCCTTCTCAAGTGTTCCTAAATATTCCAATAAGAACTCCTCATTCAAGCTGCTGAACGTATGCAATTCCAGACATGCAATCAAATGAAAATTCAGGAACTGCTCCCTTACTGCAGCCACCGTTGCACCTACTTTAGAAGGAGAATGTGCAAAATCTTTAAACATTACTTTATTCGCAGACCTTTTAACTTCTTCTAAACGATTGGAGGCTCCCTTAAAAGAAGCAATAGCCTTTAGGAATTCTCCTTCCCCAAGCCCCAATTTATCACAAACCAATCGGGCACCTTCGAGGTTCATCAGGTTGTGTTTTCCGAAAATCTTAAGCTGTGTTTTTTCAGCACCATCATCAGAAATAAGTGCGGTTACTCCATCCTCGATATAATGCTTTGGAATTGAGTATGGAACCTTCTCAACATGGATATCATCATCTGCTAACAAGGTTTTTAAATTAGAATCTTGGTCACAATAAAAAAGTGTTCCCCCAGCAGACATCTCTTTGGCAAATATTTTAAACTGTTCTAAATATATTTCGAACGTCGGAAATACATTAATATGATCCCAAGCAATTCCACTAAGAATGGCAATATCAGGGTGGTAAAGGTGAAACTTTGGCCTTCTGTCAATTGGAGAAGACAAATATTCATCACCTTCAAATATAGTCACCTTTGCTTCTTCTGAAAGTTTTACCATACAATCAAAGCCATCTAACTGGGCACCTACCATATAATCGCAATCAATTGCATGGTATTTAAGCACATGTAATATCATAGCAGTTATACTGGTTTTTCCATGACTGCCACCAATTACCACACGAAGTTTATCTTTTGCTTGTTCGTATAAGTATTCAGGATAGGAGAATATTTTCAAGCCCATTTCTTGTGCTTTTAGGAGTTCCGGATTGTCTTCCTTTGCGTGCATTCCCAAGACAATCGCATCCAGGTCTTCATGGATACGATCCAAATTCCATCCAATAGTATCTGGCAAAATACCTTCCCTTTCTAAGCGCCCCTTGGAGGGTTCAAATATTTCATCATCTGATCCGGTAACTTCAAACCCTTTCCTTCGCAAAGCAATTGCCAAATTGTGCATGGCGCTTCCACCGATCGCTATAAAGTGTACTTTCATAATGATTGTGAGATTCAGGTTTTAATTTGCAGCAATATTTTCAGCTGTAAAATTAATAATGGTTTTTAATTTATACTTTTGAGGACAAACAGATTATTAACAATCCAATATGAATTTATATCCTATTAATGCTGGAAATTTCAAGCTTGATGGAGGTGCTATGTTTGGAGTTGTTCCAAAATCACTATGGACAAGAACAAATCCGGCAGACACAAACAACATGATCAATATGGCAGCCCGTTGCCTGCTTATTGAGGATGGGGACCGGTTAGTACTGATAGATAATGGAATGGGTAATAAGCAAAGTGAAAAGTTTTTTGGGTTTTATTATATGTACGGTGATGACACTTTGGATGGCTCCTTAAAAAATTACGGATTTAACCGTGATGATGTTACTGATGTAATACTCACACACCTTCATTTTGACCATTGTGGGGGGAGCATTGTTTGGACCAAAGACAAAACTGGTTATGAGCCTGCATTCAAGAATGCTCACTATTGGTCAAATGAGCTACATTGGAAGTGGGCTACGGAACCAAATGGCCGGGAAAAAGCGTCCTTTTTAAAAGAGAATATTCTTCCTATCAAAGAAAGTGGACAGCTTAAGTTTGTGGAGAACAACGAATCTACTAACATACTAAATACTACCGATATTTATCCTGGCATATCTGTTCATTTTGCAAATGGCCATACTGAAGCACAGATGCTTCCAAGGTTTACTTATAAAGGAAAGACAATTGTGTTTATTGCTGATCTATTGCCCACTCATGGGCACATACCTTTGCCCTATATTATGGGATATGACACCAGGCCATTAATTACATTAAAAGAAAAGGAGGAATTCCTTAGGCTTGCTGCAAAAGAAGATTTTATCCTATTCCTTGAGCATGACCCAGACATCGAATGTATTACTTTAAAGGAAACGGAAAAGGGTGTTCGTTTAGCTGAATCATTCTCCCTGAAAGAATTGTAAGCGATTAGTCAATACCTCTTACTACTATAAACTCAATTAATCTTAATAAAGATAAACTGTCCACCTTCATCACCACCATTCTTTATGGGGGAGAACTTGGGTGATTGCTCATAAGAATTGTTCCTTTTTTTACTCTATATTTATAAACTGTGAATAAATTTTTAAAAAAGATTTCTGAGTATAAAATTAGATACAAGTATTGATACCTTTGCATGCCAAATAATACAAACCCTTTATGGAGCTACTTATAAACCCTTATTTCCTGTTTGTATTATCTACTTACTTGATATGGCGTGCATCTGGTTCTTTTGACATTGCTTCGAGCTACCTCACCAGGAATTTGAAGCCAGGCATCAAGGGTCCTACAATAAATGCCGCTGCAAGCTCTCTTCCGGAATTGTTAATTTCCAGCATCTTTCTTTTCCGTTTCCAGAATATTGAAGGTTTCTCTGCTGGTTTCGCCACTATTGTAGGGAGCAGTATATTTAATGTCGCCATAATTCCTGCAATTGCTTTCCTTGTCATTTTTTTCCAGGGCAGGCATAAATCATTTCCCACCTATAAAAGGATTATACTCCAGGATGGGTTGTTCCTGGTTTTAGCAGAGATACTCTTGCTAATTGCTTTATATACTGTTGGAATATCACTCATCTTTGCCCTCATCTTGATAGGGGTTTATCTATTGTACATAATCTACATATATCTCAAGCGCATGAAAGGCTCAGATGAGGAATCACAGATTACTGAGACCCATTCATTCGAAAACTACGGATGGATCAAAAACATATTGTTGCTCAACCTGTTTTCATTTTTTAACCATCGCGGCAAAATCAATAGCCTAAATGCTATGGTAGTGGGTGCAATGGCAATCGGTGTTATCGGCTGGGCTTGCAATTTACTGGTCCTTTCATGTGAAAATATTGCAAATAGCCTTGAGTTAGATCTATTTATAGTAAGTTTTGTGGTTGCTGCCATTGCCTCTAGTTTTCCGGACACCTTATTGTCCATTAAGGATGCTCAAAAAGGAAAATTCATGGATGCGTTCTCGAACGCCTACGGCAGCAACATCTTTGATATCTGCATTGGAATTGGCTTGCCTGTATTACTCTATTTGCTAATTTTTGATATGAGTGTCCTCCCTGGAATTGCCAATAATCCAGTACTACTTTATTCTGCAATCTTGCTGATCGGTTTTACAATGATTATCTCTTTGTTATATTATTTGAGTAATCTCAGGCTATGGAATACAGCTGTTATCATCGGATTATATTTATTATTTATTTGGATGGTGGTATGGATTTCTGACCATCCTGAAGAAATTGCTGCTTTTCTGAATTTATAAGGCATTCCCCACTCGTTCAATAATTTATCCTGAGGAAAAACAGAGCTTCTATTCTTACAACAGACTTTTACTCACCCTTCGATAGATAAAAGGGTTTGGGTTTATGAACCTTAAAGATATTTCCATTCCTCCTCTTGATAATGTAGCTGCCTTGAGCTTGGAAATATTTACATCATATCCTATTCCAATGGCATAACTTCCGACCTCGAGCATAACAGAAGGAATAATCGCATCACCCACCCTGTAATGGGTACCAAACGAAATCGCAGATTCTTTATAAATACCAGTATATTTTGAACCCGCCTTTAGCATATACCTAATTAATACGCCAATGTTGATTTCTTTAGAAGGCCCCTGTAGCAATACCACCGCACTTGGAGCTAATGCTATATTGGTTCCTTTAATTCCAGATATAGCCTCCACATTGAATGCAATTTTTCGGTACAGCCGCTCTTCATTCCCTGTATAAAACTTCAATTCTGGCCTATTAATGTGTGTTACTGCTGCACCAACAATGAGATTAAATTGGTCATTGGAAACCATGTTGGTCTTATCAGTAAAATAATGCCATGTTACGCCAGCCCCAATATCCCCATTAATTGAGGGAGAAAGATCCAAGGATTCGCCATTTGGATTAGAAGGATCATATACACCACTTACATATTGCTCATCCCAAATTAAATCATCTGTTGAAAATCCAGTTTGAGAAATACCACCTTGTATACCACCAGAAATGCTTTGAGCAGAATTAATTAAAACAATGCCAGAGACAGAAATATCGAGAGTGGTATTTCCATAATGAGTATCACCTGCTTCATCCCTGAAAGCCAAGAAGCCAATGCCAATAAAACCATTGTTCCATTTTTTTTCGTTCAATTTCATATCGTATGCCATTGCAAAAGTTGTATAGGGGCTTCCGGCACTTTTCCATTGTGTTTTATAATTTCCCAAGCCTCGTACATCTCCAAAAAATTTACCAGTCATGCCAGGATTATAGGTCAATGGACTCATGGTTAACTGAGAGAAATGGATGTCCTGGGAAAGTGTATATCCTGAAAAAAAACAGATCAGGAAAATGAGTAATAAGCCGATTATAGTAGTTTTCATAATTATTGGTTTTTATCTGATCAATGTTATATTTCCTTTTTTAGTCACTTCTTGATCCTCAAGAGTATATTTAGCAAATACATAATATACAAATACACCAGGATTTACTGGTTTTTCAATAAAGGTGCCATCCCATCCAATAGTGTTATCGGTACTCTCAAATACCTTTTCTCCCCATCGGTTGTAAATGATCAGCAAAAACTCACTAAACCCAGCACCCCTTACATAGAATACATCGTTGCTCCCATCTCCATTGGGGGAAAATATATTGGGGGTGAACAGCCCTGCTATTTCTTCTACTATTACAGTAACATATGCCGTATCGGCACAGTTAGGCCCATTGGTAGCTAGAACTGTATAGGTGGTGGTTTGTGTTGGACTTACAGATATACTGCTTGTGGTTTCACCAGTATTCCAAAAATAGGCATTTCCTCCTGAGGCAATAAGGTCAATAATGTTGCCAAGCATTATGCTTGTATCACTGGTTAACTGGATGACTGGTAAATTATATACATTAAGATTAGTAGTTACCACACTATCACAACCCATTGTTCCTGTAAGTGTATCAATATAGGTGCCCCCAACGGTTTGATATTCTCCGCCAACGAAAAGACTATCTCCCTGGCAAATGTCTACTGATGAGGCAGTTGCAGCTATGGAATTAATGGTAAGCGTTGTAATTATCAAACTATCGCATCCGGTGCTGGTGGAAACCATTGTATCGGTATAGGTGCCAGCTATAGTTTGCCAGGCCCCTTCCAGAAACATTGAGTCGCCTTGGCATATGGAGGCCTGGTCACTAGTTGTAATTGCAGTTGAAACAGTAATGGTTATTAAGGCAGAATCCGAACACGATCCGGTAGTACCAACGGCTTGATACGTTGTAGTTGAGGAAGGTGTGGCAACTGGATTCGGACAAAACGTGCAGCTTAAACCAGTGGCTGGAGACCAGGTATAGTCTGTGGCTCCACTCGCCGATAGAAAAACACTGTCATCCGGACAAATACTACCTGAGGATGGGGTAATAGTCACGGACGTAATTGGGTTGAATGCACTTATTGATGGACCTATCATGGACATTGAGCAATTACTATCAGAGATAGAGAGGGTATATGACCCTGCTGCTAATCCCGTTGCTATGGAATCTGTAGATATTACCATTGCTCCTTGTTTCCATTCGAAATCAAAGCCAGTGTAACACTGGGTTGTAAAATCTACTGTCATGGAGCCCGTATTTGCGCCACATGTATCGTCTGCAATAGGCACAATGCTTACCCCAGTAATGTAGGTGTTGAGGCATGGCCTTTCGCAAAGGAACATGTCATCTATATAGACATATTGCTCGTTCAAACTAGTTGAGGACGGACATTCACCGGCTATTGCCAAATAGGAGAAATTCTGAGGCGGTATGAATGTTACTTCATATACGCGCCAGTTCTCGGTAATGCTATCCCCTTGAACACAAGCCAAAGAGGTGTACCCAGTCATGCAGGCTGAAGCTGTTGCTGCATTACCACCATATATGCATATGTTACCTTCAATGCTATCTGTGATTCCGTTATGGGCCATTCTAAACTGTAGGGTATACTCTATGCATTTTTTCAAATTTACAGCCTGGCCAAACCCCTCACTATTACCAGGAAATGATGCGCCTACAAAAAATCCGGCATAACCATTCCCTTCAGGGTTAATAAACATGTTTTGATCTGCACCATTATAGCCGGGTAGCTGAGGGGATTTACCAACAAAATCACATTGATTAAAATAGTCATTAGAGTTGGATTGAATGTTCAACCAACCAGTGGCATTTGTCATCTGACTAATATTGGTAGGACAGGCCGAGAAAGTTTCAAAATCACCATTGGTCAGGATGTTGGTAACGCAAGGATAGGAGCAGGTGTCAAATGTGACCCTGACAGAATCAGGTTGGCTGGGGCATCCATTGGTGGTGTCAATGACATAATAAGTGGTGGTTCCAAGTATGGTTGGCGGTGTGTAAAAAGAGTCGGCAGCTACCTGCACCGTTAAGGCGGCATCACTATACCATAGAGAACCTTTATCTGATGTAAGATCAGTAATATTGTCGCCCACACAATACCAGGAATCTGGTGTAAATATGGTAGGCCTATTCCCATTAATTACAAGAGGAATTGTTCCAACGGGAGAATTTGGTAGTCCACCTTTGCATACACCATTGCCAAGACTCTGCCCCAGGGCTACAAAATTACAACCCGCTCCCAAAGTATTTGGGAAATTAACTACATCAATGGCATTTGCACCGTTATCTGCCTGATAGATTTTACTGTCGGGACCTAGCTGAATGCTTACAGTACCTGTACAGGATCCAATTGTAATTTTTGAACTAGAGATAGGTGCTGCCGTCATATCGTATTGGTTCAATTCATTATTGATGGAATTATTTGAATACAGCAATTGGCCATTGGGAGAGAATTCAATTCCATACAGTCCAGCACCTGGTGAATTTGCAGAATCTAATTTTTCACATAGAGAGGGTATAATCATTCCAGTAGCAGGGTCAAATCCCAATAGTTGCAATTCTGATTTTGTTGTAAATCCACCTGGATATCCAATATTTGGATCAACCAATGCAAGCTGAGCCAATGCCAGAAACGTTCCATCTGGATTTGATTTCATTTGGCCAAAAATACCATTCCAAAATGGAGAGCTGCTAATAACCGGAATTGTATCAATGCCAGAAGCAGAAACCAGGAATGCGTATAAATTAGCTGACAATACAGATTGACAAATTACCCAGTAGTCTACCCCATTCGAATGAGGAACAATAGTTGTTTTCTCAGTTGTACTATCTGCTAAATGAATGTTCTTTTCTCCAGGAACTACATCTCCTAACGGACAACCAATAGTGCCATTTCCTGGAAGTAAAAGATCCACTTTGGAAAACGCAACCCCATTAAAGAGAATGGTTGGTAAAAACATAGAACTGATCGGCTACACCTGGAACTGGCCCTATGATTGCACTTTGTGTACTTGAAGAGCTCCCCAATAAGCCACTGCCATTGGGCATTGAAAGATGAGTGCTGTCAAATACGTTGATTCCATCAGTATAAAGCACAATTTGACCAGTGTTGTCAGACAAAGAAGCACAACCTTCATATGCTACTAACTGACCCTGATCTGCAGGCAAAGGGGTTGGAGGATTGGTGCTAAAGTCCAGTCCTGCTGCATCGTTTGTAGGGTTTCCCCAAGCATCACCCCCTCCGAAGTACCAGACACTTCCATTTTGACACCATGCAGTATTATTGCAAATAAAAGCCAGAAGAAAAATATAAATTAATATGCTTAAACGATTACTCACTTTATCAATGTTATGTTACCCTTTTTTGTTACCTCTGTGCCATCAAGGGTATATTTGGCAAATACATAATATACAAATACACCTGGATTTACTGGTTTCTCTTTAAATGTGCCATCCCATCCATTTGTATTATCGGTACTCTCAAATACTTTTTCTCCCCAGCGGTTATAAATGATCAGTTGAAACTCACTGAATCCCGCCCCACGTACATAAAAAACATCATTGCTTCCATCACTATTGGGAGAAAATATATTGGGAACGAACAGCTCACCTTCTATTATTTCCTCTTCAACCATTACAGTTACATAGGCCGTATCCATACATCCTGAATCATTCACAGCCACCAAGGTATAGGTAGTGGTTTGTGTTGGACTGGCAGTCGGGTTGGCACAATTTGTACAGCTTAGGCTGGTTGCGGGATACCAATAATAATTGGTGCCTCCACTTGCATTAAAAACGACAGAATTGCCCATTGTTATGGTCGTATCTGGGGAGGCTCCGGCAGTTGGTAAAGAAAAGACCATTATTAAAACCGTATCGGTATCTGAACATAACCCAGTACTTACTATTACCGAGTATTCTGTGGTAGTGATTGGTGAAGCAACAGGGTTGCTGATTGTTGTATCAGTCAAACCGGAGGATGGAGTCCAAAGGTAGGAGGTGCCACCAGAAGCATTAAGCAGAGCACTTTCTCCATTACAATAGCCGGTGTCCTGGCCTGCAGAAGCCATTGTATTACCATCCAATATAATCGTTATGGTATCAGTTAATGTCCTTGGGAGATATGCCCCATTTTGACAATAAGTACAAGGCAAGAATCCATAAAGAACTACTTGATAGATCCCTGGCACAGCAAATTCATACGACGTGTCAATATGAGCAGTATCTCCACTGCCAAAGTCCCAATAAACTTCTGAGAAGATGCCAGTTTCAGAATGTGTAAAATTTATGTTGGCACTATCTGTACATACAGTTTGCTGTATTGTATCGTTTGTTCCAACCGTAATTTCAATAGACGGAAGGCACTTTGTAAAAGCAGCGTCTGAATTCATATTCGTATTAGATGAAATATTAATTGGGATATTTGCTACAAGCGATCCTGTAAAAGCATCAAATTTCCCTATGGAATCATTACCAGAGATATAAAAATAATCCCCTTTTTCTCCAATAGCAATTGTACCGAATGTCCACCCTGTATTGATAGTTGTAATAAGATTTCCTAAAGTATCCACAAGATAAACATCTCCTGCAGCAATAATATAGTACGAACAATTTTTAGGATTATAATCAAGATCAACAACAGATGTAGGCACTCCAGATGTTGTGATAGAATCTGATTGAAAAGTAGTTAAATCCACGCTTACGATATAGGGATGGTCAAAGGAGAAATATCTATTACATAAATCGATACTCCCACTGCTCTTTCCCCCCATTGTCTGTAAAGTGACAATAGAGGTAGTGTCACAATTAGCATCCATTTTAATCAAAGTGCTGGAAGTAAAAAAATTAAGTGGCACCTGATAATACAAGCATGAATCAAAAGGGTTATAAGCCAATCCATTATGACTGCCAATGCCCACCGGCCTTTTTACCTTACATATATTCTGATTAAGAGGGATGGTATTCAAATCACTAACCACAGCAATACTGTCATTAGGTGTAAAGTAATAATACGCCTCATTACAAGCCGGAAACCCCTGGCTTGGACCGCAGTTGTTTATAGTAATAATTACTGTATCTGATGTAATAGTGTCACCACAGCGCATAACATGAACTATAAATGTATCAGAACTTGACATGGCAATTGTTTCTGTAATTGCATTGTTTGAGTTTAATACTTTAGAGGCAGGCTCCCACTGATATTCTGCACCAATGGAGTCGCAATTCAGACAGCCTATAGTTGCTTGTGTTCCTAAGCATATTGTCTGATCCACACCTGCAATACTATCAGGGATAATGGGTTTTTGGAAATAATGGAAATCATTAGAAAGACAAAGACTAAGTGTGCCTGTTAGGGATAAAGAAGCATAGTTTATATTAGGAGTTGACCAATTATCTGGGTTTGTTATCGTGGTAAGAGCCGTCTGCTCAATTGAAGTACAATAAATTATCCCATCATTTTGCAAATGCATACTCCCAAATATCTCCGAAGAATTTGCAGGTGTTATATTAGTCACTTGCTTTGTTCCCATTACATTGCCAAATCCGGCACCACGATCAAATTGAAGAATTTGCAAGTCTGTACCAATTGGTGGCCGGTTACCCATATAAATAATCTGTCCATCAGGCGAAAAATCAACCCCATAAACCAAATCATAAGGCGGTACTGGAAAGGAATTAATCAGCAAGGTATCCTGGTTATTTACATTGCCTGTTAAATTATCAAAACTATAAAGGTATGAATGCGTTGTAGAATTCGCTTCAACAATGGCATCATTTTGAGGTGTAACAGCAAGCCATCCTGCAGAAGGTATCTGAGGTGAAGAAAACACTAGCCCAGATATAGTTGATATAACCGGCACTGCATTCACTCCAGAACTTGATACTTCAATAGCATAAAACTTATCTTTAGTTGCACTCCTTACAAGAATCCAGTAATCCTCAGAAAAACCCTTTTGAATAGCGACCATCTTTTCAGCTAATGTATCTGAATTAAAAACTAGAACATTTGTTTGCCCAACATCCACATCCCCTAAAGGGTTTAATAGAGTTCCATTTCCAGCGTCGGTCATATCTACAATAGTATAATAAAGGACATCCTGAGCAGGCCCATTTAAATTATGTAGTGTAAATACATAATACTTATTGCAAACACCTGGCACATGAGTTATTATTGCCCCACTAGTAGCACTGTAATACCCATTTAGACTATTATTTCCATTGGGCATTGCTGTGTTTGAAGCATCATAAACAGAAATTCCATCTGTATAAAAAAGTAAATTTCCAGTTCCATCACTAATTGCACTATTCGCCTCTAGATTTCCATTTCCATTTCCATAAAGGGAGCTATCCAAAGCACATCCGGCTACATTTACAGGAATGCCAGAAGTGAAGTTCAGTGCATTGTTATTTGTGAAATACCAGTTGTCGTTATACCTTGAAACAGATTGGGATGAAGCAAATTGGCCAGCCATAACTAAGATCATCAAAAACCAAAAAGCCTTCCAATAACTTTTTAACCTCCTTTTGAAAATGCCATTCCAAAGCTGAATAGTACTATGCATAAATTGTATAATCGGCATTATTGGTATCTGTAAATATAAATAAATTACGGGTTCTTGTTTTGCCAAAACTAATTTATTTAGATTCTGGTTGAATATGAATTCTTTTAATTACTAGCAGACTTATGCTACCATTTGCATTTACCCACAGTGTTTCATAATATTGTTTATCAGTTTATTGTTACAAGCTAAAATGTTTGTTCAACACAAAAAATAACAAAGACCTGTGTAAACATGATTCCAAGATTTATAATTCTCGCCTTAAGCACGCTGTTAACCTTTTCTTCAGGTGCACAGCATTCATATGAAGAAGAGCCCTGGAAAGCGTTGGCAGCAACCATGGTAGCCAAGCAGATAACAGACAGGGGCGTGAAGGACCAGCGAATTACCGAAGTGATGAAAAATACGCCGAGGCATCTTTTTATTGCGCCTGAATTTACAGAGCAGGCCTATGGTGACCATCCGCTGCCTATTGCGGAAGGGCAAACCATATCACAGCCTTACATTGTTGCGCTCATGACCGAGCTGCTGGATTTGACCCAAACCGACAAAGTGCTGGAAATTGGTACCGGATCCGGATATCAGGCTGCGGTCCTATCACAATTGGTGGATTCAGTTTTTTCCATTGAGGTAGTTGCCTCTCTTGCTAGGGGGGCTAAGGAAAGGCTGAAGATTTTGGGATATAATAATGTGATCGTTAAACATGGAGATGGCTATAAAGGATGGCCAGAACATGCCCCTTTTGACAAGATAATAGTTACTGCAGCACCTCCTGAAATTCCAAGCGAGCTCATCAACCAACTCAATGATCCTGGCATAATGGTATTGCCTGTTGGCACCTATTCACAGGAGCTCGTTGTAATTACAAAAAAGGGTGGTAATGTTAATAAAGAGGTCATAA
>DTSC01000093.1:0-9720 GCA_012965625.1 Flavobacteriales bacterium
ACATGTTATAGGCTTCACGATAGTTTTTAGTGATCCAAAAGCCATATAACTTTGCTGCTGCATAAGGACTCCGAGGATAAAAAGGTGTATTCTCATTTTGGGGTGTCTCTTGTACTTTCCCATAAAGTTCAGAAGTTGAAGCCTGATAAAACTTTGTTGAGTGCTCCATTTTTAATATCCTTATCGCCTCTAAAATTCTCAGTGTTCCAACAGCATCTGCATTTGCAGTATACTCTGGTGTGTCAAATGAAACTTGTACGTGGGATTGTGCCGCCAAATTGTAAATCTCATCAGGCTGAGTCTCCTGAATAATACGAATTAAATTTGTAGAATCAGTGAGGTCACCATAATGAAGGGTAAACATTACTCGATCCTCATGTGGATCTTCATACAAATGGTCTATGCGCTGCGTATTAAACATTGAGCTTCTTCTTTTTACTCCATGTACCTCATATCCTTTATCCAGCAATAGCTTTGCTAAATAGGCGCCATCTTGCCCTGTTACACCCGTAATTAATGCTTTCTTGCTCATGTTGTTTTATTGCAAAATTAGTAAGTTTCTCAATCCTTATACATGTTTTTTACTCCTTTACAACAAACCATGGATTGACAAGGTTTTCTCTATTATATTCCAACTCATTTCCAGAAGAATGAACAACAACCCTTTTACCTGCCTCATTAGCAATGGCATGGCCTGAGGCAATATCCCATTCCATAGTTGGCGCAAATCGAGGATAAATGTCTGCCACTCCCTCTGCAACCATACAAAGCTTTAAGGCACTTCCTGCTGAAACCAATTTAATCCTATCGTGAGATTTCTTCAGTTTATTGATAAATTCATGCGTTTCAACTGACATATGAGACCTGCTTCCAACTACAACAAATTCTTCCTTATCCATAACAGAAGGAAGTTTGGTTGCTTTCGCTACCAGGCTCTCAATTCCAGAAACCTCCTTACCCCCTGAATTAATATTAAGCTTATAAGCACCATAGTTTTCAGCTGCAAAATAAAGAGTTTCTTTTATAGGGACATAGATTACACCTAGGACAGGACGATTATTATGAACTAGAGCAATGTTTACTGTAAATTCACCGTTTCTTTTGACAAATTCTTTTGTTCCATCCAAGGGGTCTACCACCCATAGCGTTTCCCATTCCTTTCTTTCATTAAAAGATTTTTTCTCTCCCTCTTCACTTAAAATTGGAATTCCTGTTTTTATTAAATGCTGCTCAATCCTGGCATTTGACCTTTTATCAGCAATGGTTAATGGTGATTTATCCTCTTTAACTTCAACTTGAAAATCATCCATGCCATAGACCTCTAAGATTTCTTCACTAGCCTCTAAAGCAGCAACAATTCCAACCTTCAATAATCTTTTGAGCTCTTCAGTTTCCATATCAATCTTTTCTTAATTATACATTAACGTTAAAACAACCACGCAAACCACCATATATAATAGAGTCAGGGGAAATCCTATTAGGAAAAAATCTTTAAATGAATATCCTCCTGGACCATAGACCATTAAATTAGTTTGATAGCCTATTGGCGTAATAAAACTTGCTGATGCCCCAAAGCAGACAACAAGGATATAGGGTGTAACATTATGGTCCAAAGATTGAGCCATGGCAATGGAGACTGGAAACACAATAGCAACCGCTGCTTTATTGGTAATATAAGAGGAAAGCAAATTTGTTATGAGAAACAATCCGCCAATAATTCCAACATTTCCCAATGGAACTGCAACTTTTAACAACAGATCAGCAATATAATCTGCAGCGCCTGATTCTATCATTGCTTTTCCAAACGCAAGCCCTAAGGCAAGCAATATAATTAAATTAAAATCCATCTCCTTTCTTATTTCAGACACTGGCATTATTCCCATTATCAAAACCAATCCTACCAGAATTAATAGGCTATTAAATAATGAAAATACACCAATCGCATGTAGAATTATCCCAAGTATCAAGCCTAAAACTACAAGTAGCATTTTCCATGTAGATACATAACGGGGGCTCTGTTCTTTAGAAATAAAATAAAACGGTTGAATACCCTCAACTCGTTTGTAAAAATCGCTGCCGGCTAAAACCAAAAGAACATCTCCCGCTTTAATTTCAATTTCACCAATTTTGCCAGAAAGGTTTTCTCGATTTCTATGAACAGCAAGTATTGAAGCATCGTATTGGCCCCTAAAGTCTGAATCCTGTATTTTTTGGCCAATTAGCCTGGAATTTTGGGATATGACAACTTCGGCAATTCTCCTTTCTGCATGAGGGATTTCACAAGCTTTCGGCAGAGAAAGACCCATCTCAGGTTTCGTGATCTCACTGATGGCACTTGTCACTCCACTAAAAATAAGGGAATCACCTTTTTCTAATTTCTCATTTGGTGGAACTGGTGTAATTAATTGATTGTTACGGATTATCTCAACCAAGAAAACCCCTTCCAAATTTCGAAGCTCTGCTTCAACAATGGATTTTCCTATTAATCTTGATTCCGGCTTAATAGCAGTTTCAACTAAATATTTCCTTGACATTTCCACATAGGTATCCTTAACGTCAGTCCGTTCCGGCAATAACGTTTTGCCAAACAATAATAAAAACCCAACTCCAACCACCAACATTGGTACGCCTACATACACAAAATCAAAAATTTTCAAGGATTCTAGTCCAGATTCAATTGCCATCCCATTAACAATTAAATTTGTAGAGGTGCCGATAAGGGTACAACAACCACCCAATATTGCTGCGTAGGATAGTGGAATCAGCATTCTTGAAGGGGCAATTTTTTTCTTTTTGCACCAATCATAAACATAAGGCATCATCATTGCTACCAGGGGAGTATTGTTAAAAAACGCCGAACTAACAGAAACGCATGCCATCATTTTTGCCATGAAGCTATTTGGTGATTGAGATTTATAAAACAACCTGTTAAATAGATGCTCGACCATTGCAGATCTCCTCACCACACCACTTAAAACAAGTAACATCACAATTACAGCCAATTGGTCATTTGCAAATCCGCTTAATGCTTGTTTAGGTTCAATAATACCCCCAACGGTCAATACAGTTACCGCAATGAGAAAACTCACAGATGGAACTAGAATTTCCGTATAAAGCGTTACTATTAAAAATAAAATGACAATGAAAACTAGGACTATTCCAAACGACATATTAGATAGTGGAAATTATATTAGGTTCCTATAGGATGCCAGGTGGTTTTTAGCTCTTGAAGGGCCATGATAAAATAGGGGGACCCTGCTTTGTCGCCATCCCAGTTGATCTTAGTATAAATGATAGGGCGCTTAAGATTTGATGTTGATTTCTCCTTTATCTCTTTAATTACAGAGCTGTCGCCATCACAATATACTATGGCATTAACATCCATATGATTGCTGAAATGTTCAAGAAGTTCTTTCGCACTTCCTGTCAAAATATTCACAACGCCACCTGGAATATCTGAAGTCTGAAGCACCTCAGCAAAGGTTATAGCACATAGGGGCTTGGTTTCAGAAGCCAACACAATGCAAGTGTTCCCTCCAGCTATTGCCGATGCAATTAATGAAATAAGGCCAAGCATTCCACTTTCTTCTGGTGCTACAATAGCTATTACGCCCATAGCTTCTGGAATTGTAAAATTGAAATGAGATGATGCGACGGGGTTTACGGAACTAAAAACCTGCTGAAATTTATCGCACCAACCAGCATAATATACCAATCTATCGATTGATGCAACAACTTCGTTTTCTGCTTTCTGTTTTGATGAACCTTGCAAAACAAGCTCCTCGACAAATTGAGCCTTTCTCCCCTCCAGCATTTCTGCTAAACGGTATAAAACCTGAGATCTGTTAAATGCTGCTCTTGTTGACCAATCGCCAAATGCTGCACGTCCAGCTAAAACAGATTCACGAAAATCTTTCCTTGAAGACAGGCATATATTTCCTAACAGGGTTCCATCAGGAGCTTTTGCCTGATAATACCTGCCGGACTCAGTTCTTGGAAACTTGCCTCCAATATAAATCTTATACGTTTTTAACACATTTAATCTGGCGTTCCTTGTGTTTGATTTTACCATGATTTTGTTATTTCAAGTTTAAATAAGGACCCAATCCCTGGAGCCCACCTTCTCTTCCGAATCCACTTTCTTTATATCCTCCAAATGGAGAAGAAGGATCAAATTTATTATACGTATTGGCCCAAATCACACCTGCCCTTAGCTTACTAGTAATATTAAATATTTTTGCCCCTTTATCTGTCCATACCCCAGCTGATAAACCATAAGGAGTATTATTGGCCTTTTCAATCACCTCTTCAACGGTCCTAAATGTTTGAACTGCCAATACGGGTCCGAAAATTTCTTCCTTTGAAATTCTATGTGATTGAGAAACGTTTAAAAACAATGTTGGTCGACACCAATACCCTTTTGATGGAAGTTCACAAGAGCTTTGATAAAAACCTGCTCCTTCACTTTTCCCAATCTTTATATATTTATTTATCGTATTTAGCTGCTCTTTGGAGTTTATCGCCCCAATATCTGTATTTTTATCCATTGGATCACCTACAATCAAGGTTTCCATTCTGTCTTTGAGCTTTCTTATAACCAAGTCTGCAACATCCTCCTGTACAAAAAGCCGGGAGCCGGCACAACAAACATGACCTTGATTAAAATAGATTCCATTGATGATTCCTTCAACAGCCTGGTCTATTGGTGCATCATCCATAATGATATTAGCTGCTTTTCCACCAAGCTCAAGAGTCACTTTTTTATCAGTTCCAGCGATAGCTTTTTGAATAATTTTACCTACTCCAGTACTGCCAGTAAAAGCAATTTTATTAATGTCCGGATGATTTACAATCGCTGCCCCTGTTTCTCCTGCCCCTGAGATGATATTCACAACACCCTCTGGCAAGCCGGATTCTTGAATGACTTCAGCGAGCTTTAAGAGCGTAAGTGGAGTAGATTCAGCAGATTTAATAATTACAGTATTTCCGGCAGCCAGTGCAGGGGCAATTTTCCAAGCTGCCATCAATAAGGGGAAGTTCCAGGGAATTATTTGTCCCGCTACTCCGAGTGATTGGGGGTCTTTCCCAGGAAAAGCATATTGCAATTTATCTGCCCAGCCAGCATAATAAAAGAAATGCGCTGCCGCTAAAGGTATGTCAATATCTCTGGATTCCCTAATCGCTTTCCCTCCATCTAAAGTTTCAATTACGGCGAATTCTCTGGCTTTCTCCTGCATGGCCCTGGCAATTCGATAGATGTACTTTCCTCTTTCCTTTAAACCAATCTTCGACCAAACCTTATTATATGCCGTCCGTGCAGCTTTAACAGCTTTATCAACATCAGAAACAGAGGCCTCTGCTATCATGGATAGCTTTTTTTCATTTGCAGGGTTATGAGTTGGGAAATATTTCCCTTTAACCGGTTTTTGAAATTTGCCATTGATAAAAAGCTCGTACTTTTCTTTTATTTCAATATGTCCTGTGCTTTCCGGTGCAGGAGAATAATCCCATCCAGAATTAAACTTCAGTGCACCATCAATGGTTGTACCATTTCCGGAAACTTTTATTTTCTCTTTCGTGCTGTTTTTTGCCATATGATTTTAATCAATAGAGAAGTAATCAATTGACTGATAATTTCCCATTTCTTGTTTAGCTAGTTGCATTAAAACATCATTTGCCAAGCTGCTGGCACCAAATCTAAACCAATCTGGATCAAGCCAGGCATTTCCAAGGGTTTCCTTAACCATAACCAAGTAATGCAGTGCCAATTTAGCTTTTGATATACCCCCTGCTGGCTTCATGCCAATCATTTTGCCTGTTTTGTAATAATAATCGCGGATTGCCTCCAACATTACCAATGTTACAGGCATAGTAGCAGCTGGTGCTACTTTTCCTGTTGAGGTCTTGATAAAATCTGCACCAGCACAGATAGCGATATCGCTCGCCCTTCTAATATTATCAAGTGTGCTTAGCTCGCCCGTTTCAAGAATAACTTTTAGATGGACATCCCCACAAGCCTCTTTTACGGCTGCAATCTCATCAAAGACAAAATTATAATCACCCGCCAAAAATTTACCCCGAGAAATTACCATATCAATTTCATCAGCCCCTTCTCTCACAGCAAACTTTGTATCCGCAATCTTTACGCTTTTTGGGGCTTGTCCGCTTGGAAATGCCGTAGCCACTGCAGCCACATTGATTCCTGACCCATCCAGTTCTTTTCTTGCCATTTTCACAAAAGTAGGATAAACGCAAACTGCTGCAACAGAAGGCAATCCGGGCATGGCATCATGTAAATGCTTTGCCTTATAGCATAGCTGCTTGACTTTTCCAGGAGTGTCCTTACCTTCAAGTGTTGTAAGGTCAATCATGCTAAGAACTAATTTCAGCCCTTGAATTTTAGATTCCTTTTTTATACTGCGTTTCTTAAATCTGGCAACACGTTCCTCAATTCCCACTTGATCAATCCTGGGAGAAAGCCGAAAATCATGGGCCGCTATTAATTGCTTATTGTTCATGCCTTTAAAATGAAGAGATCAAAGATACGAAAAATGGGCCGTTTTGTTACGTTTAAACTTATCTGGACGGAATAATTATACCAGATACTTCCATTATTCGTTATCTTTGCAAACCATGAATAGTTCTCAAAATATATTCCCAGATAAACGTGTTTTGCGTCGCAGTGATAAAGAAAAAATTTTGAAGCAACGCGCAAAAGCCATCTGGCTAACTGGATTGTCTGGATCTGGCAAAACAACACTTGCAATAGAACTTGAGAATGCTTTAATAGAAAAGGGGTTTTTTACTCAGATTTTAGATGGTGACATTGTTAGGATGGGAATTAATAACAACCTTGGATTTTCAGAAAAAGATCGCAAAGAAAATATCCGAAGAGTCGCAGAGGTTTCAAAACTTTTTATAAACTGCGGAATTATTACAATTAACTGTTTTGTAAGCCCTACCATAGTGATACGACGAGAGGCTAAAAACATTATTGGAGTAGATGATTTTATCGAAGTCTTCATAAATACTCCTTTAGAAATTTGTGAAAAAAGAGATGTTAAGGGCCTCTATGCTAAGGCTCGAAAAGGAGAGGTTTTAGATTTTACAGGTGTTAATGCCCCTTGGGAAGAGCCAGAGAATGCCGATATAAATGTTTTTACCAATAAAATGACTGTTGCAGAATCCTTAAAGAGTCTTATAAATCAGGTTATTCCTTTAGTAACCCAGGCATGAATAAATACCAGTATAAGCTATAAATCTAACAGATTTCGTACCTTTGCACCCTTAAAAAATTCCAATATGCTTTCATCATATAATTTAAATCATTTACAAGAGATTGAAGCCGAATCAATATATATAATAAGAGAGGTAGCTGCTCAGTTTGAAAATCCAGTTTTGCTTTTTTCTGGAGGGAAGGACTCTATATGTATCGCGCACATCGCAATGAAAGCTTTTTATCCGGCTAAAATCCCTTTCCCTCTTATGCATATTGATACGGGTCATAATTTCAAGGAAACTATTGATTTCAGGGATGCGTTTGTAGATAAACTGGGTGCAAAAATAATTGTCAGAAAGGTTCAAGAAACAATAGATAAAGGTCGCGCAGTTGAAGAAAAAGGGGTGAATGCAAGCAGAAATATCCTTCAAACCACAACACTTCTCGATGCAATTGAAGAATTTCAATTTGATGCTGCCCTTGGAGGGGCAAGAAGAGATGAGGAAAAAGCAAGAGCAAAGGAGCGTTTTTTTTCACATAGGGACGAATTTGGACAATGGGATCCAAAAAACCAAAGACCTGAGCTTTGGCTCCTGCTCAATGGAAGGAAAAACATTGGTGAGCATTTCAGGGTTTTTCCTATAAGTAACTGGACTGAAATGGATGTATGGCAATATATCTTATCAGAAGGATTAGCATTGCCATCCATTTATTTTTCTCATAAACGGAATATTATTAACAGAAATGGGCTATTACTAGCAGATTCGGAATATTTACCAAAGAAAGAAGGAGATTTAACGAAAGAAATGCAGATTAGATTTAGAACGATAGGTGATATGACATGTACTGGTGCTGTAGAATCCTCCGCATCTAATTTGCAGGAAGTTATTAAAGAGGTTGCTGCTTCGAGAGTAACTGAAAGGGGAGGTCGGGCAGATGACAAAAGAACTGAAACTTCAATGGAAAACAGGAAAAGGGAAGGATACTTTTAATTTTATGGCGACAAACAATTCAAACGGATATTTAGATATGGAACTCTTGCGCTTTACTACTGTAGGAAGCGTAGATGATGGCAAAAGCACCTTAATCGGCAAATTACTTTATGATAGCAAGTCTATTTTTGAGGACCAATATGAAGCAATAAAGAAAACTAGTGAATTAAAAGGTGAGGAATATATAAACCTAGCTCTTTTAACGGATGGCTTAAGGGATGAAAGAGAGCAGGGAATTACAATAGATGTCGCATATCGATATTTTGCCACGCCGAAACGAAAGTTCATCATTGCAGATACTCCGGGCCATATTCAGTATACCAGGAACATGGTAACCGGCGCTTCCACCGCCCATTTGGGAATTATTTTAATTGATGCAAGAAAAGGTATTCTTGAGCAAACCTGTAGACATTCTTTTATCGCTTCCCTGCTACAAATCCCCCATCTTATTATCTGCATTAACAAAATGGACCTGGTTGATTACGACAAGAGTGCATTTGAAAGCATTAAAAAGTCTTTTAAAACTTTTGCATCAAAACTAGAAGTAAAAGACATCCGGTTTGTACCTATTAGTGCTTTGAAGGGAGATAATGTTGTGAAGAGATCTGATAACATGGATTGGTATGAAGGTCCAACCTTAATGTATTTACTTGAAACAACACATATTGGAAGTGATTTAAATCATGTAGATTGCCGTTTTCCCATTCAGGCTGTAATAAGGCCACAAACTGAAAAACACCATGATTATCGCGGATATGCTGGAAGGATTGCTGGAGGCGTATATAAGGCAGGTGATGAAGTATTGGTGCTTCCTTCAGGGTTTACATCAAAAATTAGTTCAATTGACACATATAACGGATCTGTAAAAGAAGCCTTTGCCCCTATGTCTATAACCATGAGACTGGAGGATGAAATAGATATTAGTCGTGGTGATATGATAGTTCGCGCAAACAATAAACCAAAAATCGGACAAGATCTTGACTTAATGGTTTGCTGGCTTAATGAAAAACCATTAGTTCCAAACGGCAAATATGGAATCAGGCAAACTACCAGAGACGCCAGATGCATCATTAAGAAAGTTTTATACAAGGTTGACATTAACAACCTCCACAGAGCAAAGAATGATAAGGAAATTAAATTAAATGATATTGGCAGGATAACTGTGAGGACGACAAAACCTTTCTTCTACGATAGTTATAGAAGAAACAGAATAACAGGAAGTGTAATAATTATTGATGAAGGCACCAATGAAACTGTAGGTGCTGGCATGATTATTTAACCTTCAATTCTCATGATTTAACGAAGCACAAACCTAACTGGTAGATTATATTGAACCGAAACTGCTTTGCCTCTTTGTTTTCCCGGCTTCCAGTCTGGCATGTTTTTTACGACACGAATGGCTTCTTTATCACATCCGCCTCCTATACCTCTAAGGATCCTAACTTCTGCTACTTTACCTGCCTTGTTTACAACAAACGTCACATAAACAATTCCTGAGATACCGCTTTC
>DTSC01000093.1:9730-15730 GCA_012965625.1 Flavobacteriales bacterium
AGGTAGTTTAACAGGTCGGCTTCTCCACTGCCAAATTGAGGCATTTGCTCAACAATTGTAAAGACTTGATCCTCTTCTATCTCTTCTTCTTCCTCAATAATTTCAATCTCTGTGTCTTCCTCAATTTCCATGTCCTCAATTTCCATTTCCTCTTCAATTTCTTCTTCATCTTCTACAATTACCAACTCCTCTATTGGAGGAGGGGGAGGGGGAGGTTTAATTTCTCTTTCAGTAATTGGAATAATTTCTTCTTCAATATCATCCACGTTCAAAGAGCCCAAGGAAAATTCAGTTTGCTCATAGCTCTTCCACTCTAAAGCAATCCAAACAGTGGCTAAAGCAAAAATTAATCCAATTTGGAGAAAAAGAGTTTTCTTTTTCTCTAAATCAGCGTGTGGGTGTTTTTTCTGATCCATAAATTAAGGGTGTTTCTTGAAACAAATTTAGAACTTTCTTTTAAATGTGCTATTAATGAGAAAATCACAAATATTATGCCATCTACAGGGAAACGCTGAAATTAGGCGTTGATTTCTTGTTTGTATTCTTCTGAAGACAGCAAGCTGTCTGCTTCAGACACATCATTGATCGAAATTTTTATCAACCATCCGTCACCATAGGGATCTGTGTTTGCTAGTTCAGGATTTGATTCTATACCCTCATTGATTTCAAGAACCTCCCCACTAAGAGGCATAAACAAATCAGACACTGTTTTAACTGCCTCAATACTGCCAAAAACCTCATCTTTATCTAGTGTTTCACCTAAGGTTTCAATCTCTATATAAACAATATCCCCAAGCTCCCCTTGAGCAAAATCAGTAATGCCAACAAAAGCCATGTTTCCCTCAACTCTAACCCATTCGTGGTCCTTGGTATATCTTAATTTTTCTTGAATTTTCATTGCTCTTTAAATAGGATTTCTATTTCACAAACATTTAATGACAAATATAAAAGAATGTTTTTAACAAAATAGCAAGGCTATTATTAATAAATCTTTCCATTTGAGAATACCTTATTAGTATTAAGTCCTTGCTTGTATGAAATAGTATTTCCAGCCACCACTACATTTGAGACTTTTTCATCACTTAGTTTATGGTTTTCCCCTTGATAGAAGCAGCGCAAAAACCCAAATTGATCAATATATGCCACTAAGTCATTATCAATATAATACTTTATGGGTATATAGTTTTCCAGTGTAAAAACTTCTCCGTTAAAGAAAACTTTAAAGAAATTACCATCGCCAAAAAGGACAATGTCGTCTCGGACAAGATAAAAATCTGGTTCAAATGAGCTTATTGAAAAAACTTCTCCTTCATGAAACACCTTGAAGCTTCCCGAATAATCCACATAAACAACCATTTCATTTCCCACTTCGAATGAAATTGGTTTAAAAGGTTCTGTTTCAAATACATCGCCATTATAAAATATCCCAAACTCCGAGGAAGTGCCATCTATATATGCCACCACATTTCTTCCGGTTTTAAAAACTTGAGGGAAATATATGCTCTCAAATATTTTACCATGATAGAATATTTTTAAATAGTCGGTTTTATCTTTAAATGCAACAAGGTTATCTCCAACTCTCATGCTCTTTGCTGGAAAATCAACAAGCCCTTCTCCAATTGGAATAATGCGACCATTATAATAAACATTTAAATATTTTGATACTTTGTCATAGAAGGCAACTACACTGTCTCCAAAACCATATAATTCTGGAAAATATACCAGGCTTTTTACTATGCCATTATCAAATACATTTAATTCATTATCGACCTTATATACCACCAAATTGTCTGTTGTGAAATATTCTATGACATTATGTTTTTCCAGCTCAATTAATTCTCCGTTAAAGTATACCTTGAAACGACCGAGATTATTTATATACGCTGCGCATTTCTTTCCAGTTTTATATGACTTAACTGGTTGGTGTTCTAATTGCTGAGCTGAACCATTGTCGAAAATGTAAAAATAATCCCTGTAATCAATAAAGGAAGCAAGGTTCTGTGTAAAGGACATCTTTGCTAATAGGAAAAAGGCCATTATTAGAGGAACCAGCTTCATCATCAATGGTTAGGAGGCCAGCTGAAAACGGATAGTAATACCCGCGCTTGAACTCGATGTATTAAATAAATTCGAAACAAAAGGCTTATTCCCCGTTCTCTTATAAAAAGCCTGAATGTTAAATCGTCTATTAATGGCATAGTCCGCTGTAAAATTAATGGAAGTGATCCTTTGACCCTTAAGTGGAGTATTTGTTCCTTCAACAAGTTTTCGAATTATTGTAGTATTGCCCCTAATAGAAAAATCCGCTTTTATATTCAAATCACTTTGAAGATCTTTTCTCTTTGGACCCATTTTTATTGGCAATTTAAGGTCTTTAAGTCGATAGCCCGCCCCAATTATTATTTCATTTCCCCTAACTTCCGTAAGTTGATTGTTTGAAAAACTCATTGTTAAATTTCGTGTCTTTTTAAACTCTGCACTTGTAATCAGGCTGTTTTTCCAGGTCATATTAATCTTAATTAACGGGTTTAACTGCTCAGAGATAACTACCTGGTTTATCTCGTATCTGGACAAGTAATTGCCATTTATGTCTATTATATCTGTATATCCTTCTCCATTTTCACCCATTTGTTCATCATACATCAAATTAGTTGTAAAAGAAGAAATGCTAAACGTAGAGCGATATCCATGACCAATAGTAATCTTTTTAAATCGCTTGTTCAGCCATGGGATCTTGGTTAACCCATCATAAGTAACCCGCCAGTTAGGTTTCGGCATCTTAATAAAAGGATTGAAAAGCACGGTGGATGAGCTAAGTCCACCATACGCCTCTAAAAATGCTGGGATTAACACTTCTTGCGAAGTATTGCCGAATCCATTGGCCTGGCTAGGGTTACTTACATTGGGATTTCGTAATGTGTATTCATCTTTAAGCTCGTCTGAAACTTCACTTCTTTTGTTTGCAAATTCAGCAAATACCTTTGAAATATGATTGTCGTCATCAGTTCCAAAAATAGTTGGCAAACTAAAGAAGGAAATTGTAAAGTTCCCTGATTCCATCTGGTTTAGGTGTTCCCATCCGGAGCCATCTGCCAGCAAGGATGTATCTCTAAATATTTCAGAATAATTCTGAGTGAAATTCCTGTTGGCTGTTATATCAACACGTAAACCTGGTATTGGTTCAATGGTTGCTTTTAAGCTCAAGTTTTGAGTGGTTCCTTGTAAAAAGCTGTTGTATTGAGAGCCAGATTTTGATATCCACCCAAGATCTCTTCTCGACTCTAACCACTTTTCTCTGTCATTATTAATTTGTGTTTCGGATTTTTCGTCAAAAAACAAAGAATGCCCCGGTTGGTATCCAAACAGAAAATCATACCCTGGAGCAGAAGCGTCTATATTCTGGCCAATAACTTTTGTTCGTGGCAAATACCCTGGTAAAGTAGTTCCATTTTTTTCAGAATAAGTTACAGAAACCTTTTTGACAGCCATTGCAGTCCTTGCGGAAAGCTCAAGAATTTTTTCAAGATCAAGGCCCCTTTTCTTTTTAGCTTCAACTACTATCCTTGCATTTTTAAGATTCGTTTTTAGCTCATAGGTAATTTTATTGTTTGTCTCTATGAATAGCTTTCCTTTGATTTTTTTCCCTTTTGAATCATATACCTCTACACTTGTTATATCCTTTGTTTCCAAGTTATGGTAAATCTTTTCAGGTTTTCGGGCCATAAAGTCTACCCCTGTCTTCTCAAATTTAATAGTTTTATATTCTGGTTCTTTTGGTTTTCCCCTATTTCGTTTACTATACTTTTTGTTGATTTTTTTGAGGTATTTTACTTTATTATAAAGTGTCACCAAATTTGCCTGGCCTGTAAGTTGCTTTGAGTTTGAGTTTTTAATCGTATTTCCAATTTGATTTCCAGAGGTGTCAATAAGTCCAAGGGGGGCTCCAAGCCAATCGAATGTTGAGCCATACCTCGTAGTTGCTGAGAGCCAGTCTGTTAAAGGGATCTTATTCAATGGCACAGTATAGCTGGCATTTGACGTATGTTTATAATTTGTAGTCCTTCCAAAACTATAAATGCTGTCGCGAAGCTGTTCTTTTTTCCAATCTGAGTTAATTCGCCCATCCGGCTCATCAATAACTGCTTTATTATTGGCAGTAAAATCAAATTTCAATGCCCTTGAAATATCATATTTAAAATCATAAACCCTATTCCAAATAAAAGATTTTGCAAATACTGTATCAATTAGCAAGTCATAGCCTGTAGTATTCCTGGGTTTTGATTCGGTAAACGTTCTGTTCATATCCGTCTTAAAGGAAAGCCTTGAAGGCATTAAATAGAAATTGAAATCCCTGACAAGGCGGAGATATTTTGATTTTCTTAACGCTTTAACTTTACTAAATGGTTTTATGTTTTTTGGTTTTTGGCTAAAGTTATAGCTTAAGGCACCACGATGGTTTCTTGATGTATTAAATTCTGTATTTATATCTTCATGATAATCTTCCGTAAAGGCATATGTTAATGCCAGGTTCTCGATATCATAAATATGTTGCTTTTTTGCTCCTTTACCCTTTACTTTTTTAACATTTGTAAAGTTTATGCTTTTTCGTTTAGTATAGTCAGTCACTATTTTCTTGATGGAATCTTGTTCATTAGGATCATAATTTTCCATAGCATCTTTCATAAGGATGTCAGGATCTAAAGGGTTGTATTGGGGCTTTTTAATCTCCTCAGAATAGCCTACGTACATAGGCACCTTAAGTCCAATTTTGTCAGGAACAAACCTGCCTAGCTGAACAGTTGACGAGGCGTCATATGCCAGGGTCGTCTCTCTGTCCCTTTCATTAACTTTCTTTTCAATTGAACCAAAACCAGGAGTTCTCATGTTCCCAGATAAATTTATAATTGCTAAATCAGCTAATTTTGCCGTCATCCTTGTATTTGCAGCCCATCCAGCCTTTTCATCAAACCCTGCAAGACGCAACTCATTCACCCAGATTTCTGCACATTTTACTTGTCCGTCATCTTTCCCTCCAGCAATAATCTTTTTCGGGTTTCTAATTCCAATCATCATTGTTTTCAGTCGACTTAAGTCTGGGTTTCCTTTTACATAAACAAGATTCTTGCCATCAGCATATCCATTTTCAGGATACCTAACTGTTCGGCTCCAGTTCTCCTTGTTTCTTAGCTGTTTTACTGTCTGCAATAAATTAAACTCAAAATTAAAGTGGTTTGTTTCCGGCCAAATAAGTTCTGGATTACTATTCGTTGTCCCCCAGGGGGTGAGCTCCAAAGGAATTTCATACTCATAATAATTATCCGTAAAATCACTACCCAATCTAACAAATATGGTTAGGTCTCCATCTTGAAGCAACCCCTCGCTAGATGCATCTTCGGCATGAACAAACATTCTCATTCGTTTGTAAGAACGAATATCAAATTCAACTATTTTATATGCTGCCCTAGAATGACCATCTTCCAAATCACAAACTTTAAGGGATAATGCTTGCTCATTAAGGGAACGAAGATTAGGATCTGAAAAATCCTGCTCTTGTTCTATCCCTGGTGGAAGAGCATAATTTACTGGTGTTCGAGTTCCATTTTCTTCAATATTAACGACTGAAACATCAAATGTGGTCTCATCAAAATCATCATCTGCCAGATATTCTCCCGGTTCTAAACAATTAGAGCCATCAGCACAATCAAATTTTCTCCATTCACTTCTTACCAACCCAAATTTTGCAAAACGACAAATTACAGTATCCGAAAAATCATGTAGAAACATCCTGACAAAACGAATGGATTTAAAATCCTGAATTGTACCTACTACTCGCTCTGGTTTTCTAATTGGAATCTTGAACTGATACCATTTAACATCGATAGGGTTTCCATCTTTTGTTTTTCCCGTTCCTGTTACCACATCAGTAATGTGGTTTTGCCCCACAGCCATGTCCTGTGGCCTCAGGCTTACGCGATATTGATAATAGCTTTCCTTTTCATC
>DTSC01000094.1 GCA_012965625.1 Flavobacteriales bacterium
ATTTGGCAGACCTGCTTGAATCCACTGTACATTATGCTGTCCAAATAAGACTTTGTCATTGCTGTTGCCATGCTGATAAACGATTGGATTGCCCCATCTATATAGAATGTCTCCACCTTTACCCGAATTACCGCCACTATGGGAAGCAGCCTCTGCAGAATTAGTGCTATGATCAATAATATATAATTCATGCAGATTTTTTGAACCGATAACAATTTGGTCTAGTTGTGGATTATAGTCTATAGAATTAGCATGCATCCAGTCAGAAGCATTATTAGTAGGGAAATTGATATCTACTAGTTCAGGGTAGTCTGCAACTACACCATAATTATTTTTAGAATTGTCAAACTCCTGTATTAAATGATCAGAGATGTGCCATTCCCAAACAATTATACCCGAATCAGTGCCAACAGGTTGTACCTCTATGATATGTTCAGTCCACAACTCAAAACTAAAAGTACTTGGATCTCTTCCCATTGCAACTCCTTCAGGGACAGTATGGGCCTCCCACGCGAGAATTAATACATTTCCATTGGGCATTGGAGCAATATCGTGATGCTGGCAAAACTGGTCTGAAGAATAATAATATCCCCATTCAAGGGTACCATCCCAGTTATATTTTTCAATTTTGCCCCCCTTGCCTCCAGCAGTGAAATTTGTATTCTGAACATTGCAAGTTCGCATCAAAGAGCCATCTTCAAGGAAATAGGTGGCTAGGCCTGGTCTATAGGAACTTGTCCATGATCTTACTATTTCTCCACAATTATCAATCAGCCATGTAGTTTTTGATGGTGTAGGAGCGAGTAAAGTATATCCATTCAGTGATTGTGCAGAATTGTATATGGTACCAACTGTTTGAGAAAACAAATTAGGACAAAAAAGCATAACAAGAATAGTGGCACGAAATAGATGCATTATGCAAAATTAAGATAGTTTTAATTGTAATCATAAAGAAATATTGACTCGGCATAAAGCCATATTTTAATGTCAATTCATTATTTTTGTAAGGTAAAGTCAAGTTATGAGATTTTAAAATACCATCCACTTATGAAAAACTTTTTATTACTTGTGGTTTTATTGCCATTTTTTGCTGTATTAAATTCTTGTGATGCACAGCAAGGGAAATATAAAGATGTTTCAAAAGAGGAGTTCAATAAACTTATTTCTGGCGGAAAGGGGATCCTTCTGGATGTAAGGACACCTGATGAGTTCAATGCTGGAAAAATTGAGGGGGCTATCAATCTGGATTATTTTTCTGAAGATTTTGAGGAAAAGGTTTCTATGATGGATAAAAGTATTCCAGTTTATGTATATTGTGCGAGTGGGGGCAGGAGTGGACTGACAAAAGCGCTGATGCAGAAAGAAAACTTCGAGGAAGTGTACAATTTGGCAATGGGTTATGAAGGTTGGATTTCTAAATAATATACAATACATTTTCATAATTGATTTTATTTCGTTAGACATTATCGATAACCTGGCATTTGATTTGATAAACATTTAATAAAATATAATATCATGAAAAAATTATTGACAATAATTGTGTCCTTTCTTTTATTTATAAATGTTATGGATGCACAAGGACTTCTGGAAAAGGGGAAGGCCTTGGCTAAGGCTGCAAGCAATAGTACCGGTGGATTTTCTAAAGAAGAAGCAGCAAAAGCGATAAAAGAGAGTTTGGTAAACGGAACAAATTCAGGAACAGAGGAAGTTTCAAGGCCAGATGGGTACTTTAAGAATCCAGAGATTAAAATTCCATTCCCAGAAGATGCAAAAACTGTCGAGCAAAAGCTCAGAAGTATAGGTGCGGGGGCAAAAGTTGATGAAGCGATACTAAGCATCAATAGGGCTGCTGAATTAGCAGGCAAAGAGGCCAAACCTATATTTATTAGTGCTATCAAGCAAATGACAGTTACAGATGCGATAAATATTGTAAAGGGTGAAGAGGATGCAGCAACTAGATACCTGGACAAAACCACCAATACAATGCTATATGAGAAATTTAAGCCAATTATTGCTTCTGCCCTTGAAAAAACCGGAGCAACTAAGCATTGGACAACAGTATTCTCAACCTATAATAAGATACCACTTGTTAAAAAAGTAAATCCAGACCTTGAAGATTATGCTACTAGAAAAGCGATTGTCGGACTTTTTGTTATGATCGCTAAAGAGGAGAAAAAGATTCGCCAGGATCCAATTGCACGTACAAGTGATCTTCTAAAGAAGGTGTTTGGAGGATAGCCAGGCTGATATTGAAGGATATCTTGGTTTCTTGTTGTTATTGGCTTAATAGGGAGACAATACTATTCCTGTTGATTTTTAAGACTATCTTGCCTAGCCATATATTGAGCATTTTCTAAAATTAATTCTTCAAGGTTTCGGTTCTTTCTACGTGCGTCTATAGCTATAATATTTAGCCAGTCCTTATCTCTCCTGATTCTTTTTTCATAGTATTCAACAGTTCCTTTTTTATATTCCAAGGATTGATCTTTAGGATATGCTTTCTCAAAATAACGCCTAAGTTCCATGGAGTGATTCCAAATTTTATCCTGGACCATCTTTGCCTTAAATTCTCTTCCTTCATTTGTTGTGTGTCCAAGATCTGTAAAAACATGATTCATTTTTCCAGTCATTAGTTTATCAAGATCTATAAATTCAATTTGGCCATGATATCTAATTGCAATCTCTCGGGTAATATCATTACACTGTTCTATCGATGTATGTCCATAAAAGAGGGGACTAGATTCATCTGTTGAATGAGGCAGTGTGGTAAGAATCACCTTAATACCTTTCATTATAGAATGGTCTATAATGGTTTCAATATTTCTTCGATATGGTTTTAGCTCATTAAGATTTTGAAAAAAAGGTTCAATTTCAGTCCTTTCATGATTTATTGATGCACCCAAAAAGGTCCATTGCGGTGAAGGGTCAAAGAGTATTTTGAAATACCTGTAAATTATAGATATACGCAGAAGGTACCTATCGTAAATTTCAGGTTCATGAAAATATTTAAGAGCATGCGAATAGTCTGTTCTGAACTCATCAGGATACACATTGCGAATACCCAGTTCATTCCAGCCATGATGAATAATAATAAAGTCTGGGCTAAATTCAACCACATTTAAAAAAAAGTTAACCATTGAATGTGCAGAATTCCATGCACCTGAAGCAAAGTTCATAACTTCAAAACGATAGCTGCCGTCTGATCTTTTCTTATTTAACTCATCTTCAAGGATTAAAGGCCAACCATCTGCAGTTGTTGATTCGCCCATAGCGACAATACGAATTACTCCATCTTCTTTATTATACTGAAAATCATCTCCTACAAAGCCAAAATTATTGAATGCTCCTAATCCACCCAGAAATTCATTTCCTTCGTATATTTTGGCAGGTCGCCCTGTAAACTGAAGGAATGGGTGACCTACGAATGCTGAATATTCAGGATGAGTCCAATAAGTTAATTTGCCAAGCTGAGAAATAAGCTTAGGATTTGCAACAAATCCCAAATAAATACGTGTCCCAACCTCCAATGAAATAATAAGCAGGAAACTGAAAAACAATAATCCTATTTCTGGTTTTATCCTTTTTTTAAAAAAGATAAGCAATAAAGACATTAGGGCTAAAAAAGAAAAGAATGACCATAGCCAAATCTCATCCGAACCAATTAATGGAGATAAGCTAATATATCTTGAAAATATTGGAGGCATCAAAAGGAGTCCAATCAGAATACCAATAAAACCAATAATAATATTTAGCTTAACTGAAAATGCTTGGTAAGCTATTGCTTTACTGCCTTTTTTACTCATAATTTAAAAACAAATATATATTCTTTTTAAATGAATATCTTATAAGTATTATGGCCTGATACGTGAATAAGAAAAAGCAACAGAATTTGTACTAATAATATACTGCGTTATGTTGCTTGTAATTATGACACCTCTAAAGGAGAAAATTATTCTTAAAAAAATGGATACAATAATAATGAGTATTGAATAGAACCGCTATTTGGCGTGTCTATTAAACTATGCTTTCACACCTACCAAATAAATATCACTACAAAGTTGAGGTCTTAATCGCAATGAATAGTCCATTATTTTTGAAGCTAATTTTATAGTGGAGTTTTGCGAATAATATCCTTGCCAGTTTCTTCCAAGAATTTTAATATTTTTTAAATTCATGTCTCTAGCTATATACTTTAAATCATCAACATCAGGCTCTCTTACATGTCCTCTAAATGTTTCTATTTCATACCATTCGTCTATAGAACTCCATTTGCCGTGACCAAAAGGAACAGTTATGCGTTTCCGCATGTTAACACAATTAGGGACACCCAGCACAAATACACCGCTGGGATTGAGTTTTTCCGCTACTTCTGCAAATAACTTTTTAGGAGAGTCATGCCAATGTTCCATACTATCGAAAGAGGTAATAATATCAAAATTACCTTCAATATCTTTAATGCCTTTTTTGATGACATCACGTGAAAATATTTCAATTCCACATTTTTTGTGAACGGAAAGAATACTATCCCCAAGATCATGGTTAACCGAATCCTCAAAGTCATCTACTAATACTGTTCGTTTGAATCCGTAAGTCGCACAACCTACAGAAAACAGGCCAATACCACCACA
>DTSC01000095.1 GCA_012965625.1 Flavobacteriales bacterium
TGAAAGACTAATTTATGCACTTTGAACTATACAGTAAACGATAAGGGTTTTTATGGGAACTATGGAGGGGCCTATATTCCGGAGATGCTCTTTCCCAATGTTGAGGAACTTAGGGAGCAATACCTGGGGATATTGGGGGATCCTGGTTTTCAAACAGAGTTTAATACTCTTTTAAAAGACTATGTTGGTCGGCCTTCACCTCTGTATTTTGCCAAGAGGCTTTCAGATCGCTATCAGGCAAAGATTTACCTGAAAAGAGAGGATCTGAATCATACGGGGGCTCATAAAATCAACAACACCCTGGGGCAGATCCTGGTAGCAGAACGCTTGAACAAAAAAAGGATTATTGCTGAAACAGGGGCCGGGCAGCACGGCGTCGCTACTGCTACTGTCTGTGCTTTGAAGGGGATAGAATGTGTGGTATACATGGGGGAGAAAGATATTGAACGACAGGCACCCAATGTCAGTAGGATGAAGATCCTTGGAGCCAAAGTGGTTCCTGTAAAAAGTGGCAGTAAAACATTAAAAGATGCCACTAATGAGGCCATCCGTGACTGGATCAACAATCCGGAAGACACCCACTATATTATAGGATCTGTAGTTGGGCCACATCCATATCCTGATATGGTAACTCGCTTTCAGGCAGTTATATCAGAGGAGATCAAAGCTCAGCTCTTGGAAAAGGAGGGCTCTGAAAATCCGGACCTTATTATAGCTTGTGTTGGTGGTGGCAGCAATGCAATTGGGGCTTTTTATCATTTTCTGGATAATGAATCTGTAAAGTTGGTAGGTGTAGAAGCAGGAGGCTTAGGGGTTGAAACAGGTAAGACTGCAGCCACCATTGAGCTTGGAAAACCTGGTGTTATCCATGGGAGCAGGACTATGCTTATGCAAACAGAGGATGGGCAAATTATGGAACCACACTCTATTTCTGCTGGATTGGATTATCCGGGTGTGGGACCCATACACGCTCATCTATGTGATACTGGAAGGGTTGAATATGCTAATGTTACCGATGAAGAATGTTTAAATGCAGGTTTTTTGCTTTCAAAATTAGAGGGGATAATTCCCGCGTTGGAGTCCGCTCACGCATTAGCGTATCTTGAAAAGATAAAACTTGCAGAAAATAATGTTATAGTAATTAACCTTTCTGGCAGGGGAGATAAGGACCTTGCCACTTATATCAGGCATAGTGAAGAATAGAATCACTGATATTTTTGAGAGAAAGGAAAAGAACATCCTTTCAATATATGTTACAGCAGGATATCCCAAGCTTAACGATACTACTGCAATAATTGCTGCACTTGAAAAAGCTGGAGGTGATATGATAGAGCTTGGGATACCCTTTTCTGACCCTTTAGCAGATGGACCAATTATCCAGGAAAGTGGACAGAAAGCACTAGAGAATGGCATGTCCCTAAAGGTCCTATTTGAACAGCTGAAAGAGATAAGAGATCAGACTGATCTGCCACTGCTTTTAATGGGCTATGTTAATCCGATTTTTCAATTTGGTGTTGAGGCATTTTGTGAAAAATGCAAGGATGTGGGTGTGGATGGCGTTATTATTCCTGATTTACCGATGGAGGAATGGCTTAGTGACTATAAAGAGGTTTTTGAAAAATATTGCCTGAAAAACATTTTCTTGATTACCCCTCAAACTTCTGAAGAAAGGATTAGATTTATCGATGAAAATTCTGATGGCTTTATTTATGTTGTTTCAAGTGCAAGCACTACGGGTGGCAAAAAAGACATACAAGAATCCAAGCAATATTTTAAGCGCATTCAAGATATGAACCTGGTAAGTCCGTGCTTGATAGGTTTTAATATTCATGATAAAGCATCATTTGATTTTGCAGCGGCCAATTCAAATGGGGGCATCATCGGGAGTGCTTTCATAAAGGCTATAGCACAATCTGATGATCCAGTTCTTGAGGCTGAAAACTTTGTAAAAAGCATTTTATCATGATTATACAACTTAGCACAGATATTGACAAGGGCTCTCTTGAGCTTATCTTGAGTAGAATACAAGAAATTGGATATAAGGCTACTGAGGTAAGCACTCAGATAGGGGGTTACCTGGTTTGCATTGGCAAAAAAGACTTTGATATAAGATCTGTAGGAAATCTGAAAGGAGTTGTGGATATTCATAGGGTTTCCGATGATTATAAGCTGGTGTCCAGGAAATGGAAAGTTAATCCTACGAAAATTGATTTGGGAGATGGTGTAGAGATCTCTGAAGGAGGTTTGGCTATTATGGCAGGACCCTGTTCTATAGAAAGCGAAGAACAGATTGAAAAAACGGTCAGGCAGTTATTGGCAAATGATGTTAGGATCATGCGTGGCGGAGTGTATAAACCAAGAAGCTCACCATATTCCTTTAGGGGATTGGGTATGGATGGCTTGAAGTCCTTTTACAGGATATGCAAAGAGAATGGCATAAAGGTTATAACTGAGGTTATGCAAGTATCCCAGGTGGATCCGATGCATGATTATGTTGACATTTATCAGGTAGGAGCAAGAAATTCACAGAATTTTAATCTACTTGATGCTTTGGGAAAGGTTGACAAACCGGTTCTTATAAAGAGGGGTTTATCAGGAACGATCGATGAGCTTTTGCAATCAGCGGAATATGTGTTTTCTAATGGTAATGAAAAGCTAATTTTATGTGAACGTGGTATCAGGACCTATGAGAAAGCATATAGAAATACACTTGATCTTAATGCTGTTCCTATCCTAAAGGAAAAATCGCATCTTCCCGTAATCGTTGATCCTTCTCACGGTATAGGAATTAGGAAATTTGTTGAACCAATGGCCTTGGCGGGGATCATGTGTGGGGCAGATGGCCTTATTTTGGAGATGCATGAAACACCTGAGAAAGCATTTTCTGATGGACAGCAAACATTGGATTTTAATGAATTTGAGCAGATGATTTCAAAGGTCAGGAAAGCTTTTGAGCTGCATAAGAATTTCTGATTGCCTCCTATGTATATTCAGGAATTATGCTATTTTTATAGAAAAGAAATTAGTAAACACACAAGCAGGTGCATCATTAATCCTGTAATTAGAATTTAAAAATGTAAAATTTGTTCTTTGGAGTCTTTAAGTTACTAACCTAAAACGAATAAAATATCAATGGCCTCTTCTTTTTATAAAATAATAAAACATCTCACAATACCTATCACTGCAGTTCTATGCTTTTTTCTCGTCTATAGGGCAAACGCCCAAATAATGCTCGATTCTACGGTCTTGGACACGCAAACTGTAATTTCCGGACTGGATATTCCGTGGGAAATTCAATGGGGCCCCGATAATTGGATATGGATGACAGAACGCTATGGAAGGGTAAGCCGAGTAGATCCTCAAACGGGTACGCATGATGTTCTTTTGGTAATATCCGAAGTCTATCAGGAGTCCGAATCTGGTCTTTTAGGTATGGTTCTACATCCGAGTTTTAACGATACAGCGCAGCTCTTTTTAGTGTATACCTATTTGGCAGGATTTTCTATTTGGGAAAGATTAGTGCGCTATGAATATAGTGGAGGAAGTTTAATAAATCCAACTATTCTGATCGATAGTATTCCTGGAAACACTACCCATGATGGATCTCGTCTTTTGATCTTGCCTGATAGAACAATACTAATGACCACAGGTGATGCCCAAAATCAACCAGCAGCACAAGATCCGTTTAGCCTGAATGGTAAAGTTTTAAGGCTGAACCTTGATGGTAGTATACCCAGTGATAACCCCTTTCCTGGTAATCCTGTATGGAGTTGGGGGCATAGAAATGCGCAAGGAATATTTTTGGCACCTAATGGTAAAATCTATAGTTCTGAACATGGACCGACAAGTGATGATGAAATTAATATTTTATCACCGGCCAGAAATTATGGATGGCCCAATGTTTTGGGACCATGTGATAGTCCTACTGAAATAATATTTTGTTTAGATTCTAATGTGTACGAACCAATAACTTATTGGTCTCCAACTATTGCGCCTGCTGATTTACTTTGGTACAACCATACAGCAATTCCTGAATTTAATAATACGCTGCTATTAACTGTATTGAAAGACAAGAGACTTATACGCTTAACCTATGATGACTCTACAGGCACAAATCTCGTTGATGAAACACATTACTTTATCAACACCTGGGGTAGGCTTCGCGATATTTGTGTTTCTCCTGAAGGTGTGATTTATTTGGCTACTAGTGGCCAATCCTGGCAAAATACTAATCCCTTTACACACTCAATCGTGGAATTGAGAAATCCAAATCCTCCCGACACAACTGACACAAGTACTATCTCTATTGAGAAAATTTTCAATAATGAGATAAGTGCCATTGACATTATTATAAAAATGAATCCTGTAAATGAGCTGGGAGAATTTGTTTTTCCAGATGAATTAATTGGTCAGGAGTTTGAAATAGTTGATGTCATGGGTAAATCACATGAAAAGCATTACATCAATCAAAAAGTGCATGCCTGGTTTACAGATTCTTATCAGGCTGGTATTTATTTCTTAGTGGTCAACTATATCGATAAAGTGTTCGTGAAGAAGTTGGTTGTCCAATAATTGTAAATCAATAGGAATGAAAACAAGAATCCTGTAACTTTAATGGTTCCTGTTAATTGTTAAAGGCATGGAGCGCGCCTCTATTTACGAACCACGATCTAATCTTCATAATTCTTTCTGGTTAATTTGACTTTAGCGTCAGTGTTCCGATTTGGTTTTCCTCAATATCCTTTTTGTTCATCATCATCTTGCGAAAATTTCCATCGGCATACATCTTTGCCTGGTCATCATAATGGTCACTCATTACATTACCACTTTGGCCTGTGGGCAGGATACTTAATGCATTGTCAACATCTGAAAAATCAATAATAATCCTCATTGCAGGCCCATAAGTTACCTGGTACCAGCCACTTCCATTTAGGGTAAAGCCAAGGTTGTTGATCACTTCATTACCTCCTTTAATTGGGATTGGGCCAACATTAAAGATCTTATCAAAAGGTTCTTTCCTTCCAATAGGATGGATATGTTCAACAGTATGGACTATTCCCCACTTCCATTCCTGGATATCTGGACCAAGCTGTTTTTCAAGGTCTCTGATACTGCGGTCAAATGCATCGATGAGCATGGCTTTTCTCGTTTCCTTGATGTCTTTTGTATTTATGTTATCCCACCAGACAGAGGATTCGTTGTTTATCAGAACTTTTATAGATCTTTTCATCATATGGGTAGATAAAAATGCATCTAAAGTTATGGTGCTTATTTCATCTGCCATGGCATTATGCAATATATTGTAAATCAATTTATTATAAATGGTGGGTGCAACATCTTCAATTTCATGGCTTCCATCCCAGTTTTTCAAAACCTTTACAGCTTCTATGTGATTGGAACTGTTTTGTAATACACTTTCATTTTCCAGGACGGCCATTATATTAGATGCAAAAGAAGGGTATGATGATGAAACAACATCAGTGCTCATTTTTTTCATGGTTTCTGTATCCCATTTAATATCTGAACGCAAATGTTTGTTGATGCTTTTAGCTCGATCTTCCGGCACATAATATCCTGGATACAAGGTTCCTTTGCCGGAATCTGCTTTGGCATATATTGTATCGGGTTGGTTATTGGCTGAATACACAAATCCCTGGGCAGGGTTTTCTGATTGAGGGTTTTCCCTGACATCAAAAACGCCTAAGGGTTCATCATTGCCTGAAGCACCATCTAAAAAGGCTTTGGAATTAACATGCTTTGGCCGTCTAATCAGCTTGGCAACTGCCCACCACGCAATATTTCCTTCGATATCACCATACATTACGTTCAAGCCAGGGGCACTAATAGAAAAAGCTGCTTTTCTTGCTTCTGACATGGATTTTGAATGAGCAAATCCATATGATGCTTTTAAGGTGTTATTTGGGAATTTAGTATAGGCCCACCATACTGATACCGGAGCACTACCCAAGGAATCAATATCCTCCATGGCACCATTCACTAAAGGGCCATGCCTTGTTGTCTTTACATCGAATTGCACATCCTTACTGCCTTTTACTTTAATGGTTTTTTTAATAATTTTCATATCAGCCCAATGGTCGTCTTCCCATACCTGGTTTTCATTTTCAGGGTTTTGTTTTTCCACATAAAAATCAACATCATCGTTTTCAAACATGGTTAAGCCAATACTTGCTCTTCTTGTATGTCCTACTAAACCATAAGGGTATCCTGCTAAATGGTTGCCGTAAAAACTAAATCCAGGGCATTCAATGTGGGCTTCATACCATACAGAGGGCTGAGCAAAACCAATATGTGTATCATTGGCAAAGAGGACCTTTCCTGACTTTGTCTTTCCCGGCCCAAGCACCCAGCTGTTGCTGCCTAGAAATACAGGAGCTGGAAGCCTGTCTACCACCCTAGTTGTCTGCAATGCAATGGCATCTGTTATGGTTGAATCCGGAACTTGATAATTGTGCATCATCTCATCTCCGGAAACCCAATGAATTGCCAGGTCATTCAGGTATTCAATTCCAAAATCTCTTTTGATCTTTGTTACAATAGGGTCTGTTCGAAAACCATGGGCAAAGCTGAATGACATGTATCCAATAATAAGAAACATGTCCTTTGGAGTATAAGCTTCTTTTTTAATTCCTAACAGGGTGAATTCCAATGGTGTTGGGCCGTTTTCTATAAAGTGGTTTACACCCTTTAAATAGGCCAATGCCCCTCTATTCCATGGAGTGTCGCTATTTTGTTCAAAATCCTTAACGGATATATCAGCAGCATCCTCAATACCAATTGTTTTAAAGAAACGGTCGGTTGATACCAGCTCAACCCCTAATATTTCAGCGAGTCTTCCTCCGCCAACCCGGCGCATTATCTCCATTTGAAACAACCTGTCTTGTGCATGAACATAACCCAGAGCCTGATATGCATCTTCTTCATTCTCCGCATAAATATGAGGTACTCCATAATCGTCAAAAATAACCTCAACTTTTTCTGTTAAGCCTGGCAGTATTAGTGTGCCTGAATAATCTGGTTTTTTGGAGTTTAGGAACAACCATAGTCCAACTGCGATCACGACCAAAACGATAACAAGTATTTTTAATATTGTTTTAAGGATTTTCATATGTGTAGGGAAATCAAAGGACTTTGATTAGGTCATTAATAGGATTTAGATCAGTAATTTAAGAGCTCTTCTATTCCTTTCTGTACTTTTTCTGCAGAAGGAAGCATGGTTGCCTCAAGAGTGGAGTTTAAAGGGATTGCTGGAAGATCTTCAGAACCAATAACCCTTACTGGTGCATCCAAATATTCAAAACATTCATTTTGTATTCTGCCAGCCAGAGATTGGCCAAAAGTGTTGAATATTGGTTCTTCGGTAACAACTAAACAGCGATTGTTTTTTTTAACTGAAGCAAAAATCGTATCGTCATCTATTGGATTTAAGGTTCTTAAGTCAATGATCTCAACTTTTTCGGAGTAATTCTTTGCTGCTGTTTGTGACCAATAAACTCCCATTCCATAAGTAATGATTGTAATCTTATCTTTTTCTTGCTGATTTGCTTCTTTTACAATTCTGGCTTTACCGAACGGTATGATATAATCTTCATCCGGCTCAATTGTTTTGGCATCTTCTGTTCCTTTGATCTTTGACCAATAGAGACCCTTATGCTCAAATATTACTACTGGGTTTGGGTCATAATAAGCAGATTTAATTAATCCTTTTAAGTCCGCACCGGTTGAGGGATAAGCAATCTTAATACCTCGTATATTAGTGACAACACTTTCTACGCTTGAAGAATGATAAGGCCCACCATTGCCATAGGCCCCTATCGGTACACGGATAATGCAACTGACCGGCCATTTTCCATTAGACAAATAAAAAGAACGGCTCACTTCAGTAAATAATTGATTCAAGCCAGGCCAGATATAATCAGCAAATTGTATTTCGACAATAGGCTTGCAACCTGCTATTGACATGCCGACCGTACTTCCTACGATAAAGGCCTCTTGTATTGGTGTGTTAAACACTCTTTCATCTCCGAATGTGTCGGCAAGGGTTGCGGCCTCCCTAAATACACCTCCTAGTCTTCTTCCTACATCTTGTCCGTACAAAAGACATTCCGGATGCTTTTGCATGAGCTCTTTTACTGCAAAAAGAGCACAGTCTACCATTACGGTTTTTTCTTTTCCATTCGGTTCTCTTTCTCCTTTTTCTTTTGTTACAGGCGTAGGAGCATAGTCATAATTAAAAAGATCTTCTGGCAAAGGATCTTCAGAGGCAATTGCCTTGTTATAGTCGTCCAGCACTTTGCCGGCAGCATTTTTTTCAATAGCTTCTAGTTTTTTCTGATCATGTCCTATTGCAATAAGCTCTTTTTGAAATCTAGGGAAGGGATCCCTTGTCTTATGTTCTTCTAAGTCTTCACGATACCATTCCATTCTTACACCTGAAGTGTGATGTCCCAAAAGCGGTACTTTGGCATGAACAAGGAATGGCCTTTCTTCTTTTCTTATTATTGAGATGACCTCCTTTAAGGTATTATAAGACTCAAAAAAATCTGCTCCGTCAATGGATCTGGTTTCAATACCAGTAAAACCACGAGCAAATTCTACGGCATTCTGGCTTCTTATCTCACTGGAATGAGCTGAAATGTCCCAGTCATTGTCTTGGATTAAATACAGGATTGGGAGCTGCTTTAAACTGGCCATCTGGAAAGCTTCAGAAACTTCTCCTTCTGTAATGGATGCATCACCCATAGAACATACAACAATTGGATTATCAGGGCTTAAATTCGGTGCAATATTTTGCTGTTTAAGATATTGTATTCCCATGGCTATTCCTGTTGTAGGTATTGCCTGCATTCCAGTAGCTGAAGACTGGTGAGGGATTTTAGGCATGTCATCTCGATTCAAGCTAGGATGACTATAGTAAGATCGACCGCCGGAAAAGGGATCATCTCTTTTTGCCAATAGCTGCAGCATCAGTTCATATGGTTGCATGCCAATGCCTAGTAATATGGAGTCATCACGATAATAGGCCGAGAGATAGTCTTTTGGGGTCAGCTGCATACCTAGGGCTAGCTGTATGGCTTCATGACCTCTGGAAGTGGCATGAACATACTTGCTTGTTACGCTGGAATTTTCCTCATATAAAGCGGTCATAGCCTTAGCTGATGACATTAATTCAAATGCCTTGAGCAAGGTTTCTTCTTCAATGGAGGATGAATTGGTTTTCTTCTTTGTAGCAGCTGTAGCCATTAGAATTAGTTTACAGCGGCAAATTACAAAAACAAGGGCAATTTTTCAATAGTTATCAAAGGTCTTTGAAAGGATATAAAATACAATTGTATTAATTGCAGTATTCTCTAATGATGGCATAAATCTCAAATGACCCAGATTCTCCTGCTTTGGAAAAGTCATAACATGCAGCATCATTTTTCCCTGATAAATATTTTACAAACCCTCGATTAACATAGTAGTCCATCTTTTCAGGATTCAAGGATACTGCAGTATCATAATTTGCAATAGCCTCGTCGTACCTTTTAAGCCAATGATATGCTAATCCTCGATAATAATAAAAGGACTCCTGAGTGGGATGAAGATCTATAGCAAATGTTAAGTCCTCAGAAGCACCTCTTTTATCTGTAAGTTCAAATTTGCACCTCCCTCGCAAATAATATACATTAGCCTTATCGATGGAGTCTTTTTTTGTTTTTAGCTTCATCTCTTTAAGCTCCTTATTATAATATTGCAGTGTTTTGAAATAATGCTCAGGTGCGAATAACTTGTTTTTTGGAGGATAATAGAACTCCTTAAATTCTTTTTGTGCATGGATCGTAATTGCAATTGTGCAAATAGTCAACAATAATATAATCCGTTTTATCATTTGGAAATCCTCTCTGTGAACTCAACATCAATTTTCTTACGAAGCAACTTTGCCTTGGCAGTAATGCTGCCTTTAATACCAATAGTCATTGGGTTGCCCAATGCAGTTGAAAGGAGTAATGACATTGCTCCGCCTATTTGCTTTCCATTGAGTTTTGCAGTAATCCTATGAATTTCATCTGAATTTTTTGGCAATACTAAATTTCCTTGTATTTCAGCTTTTCCCATAGCTCTATTATTCAAGGAGATATTTAAGTCGGTTTTTACTACAGAAATCTTATAATTATTGGGATTTCTAACCTGAAGATCAATGTCAATTACCATGCCTTTTGATGATAAGTCTTTGAGTTTTATATCTGTAAATTCAACTATCTCAACATCTGTGTATGATAGGCAGGAGGAAAATACAAATAGAACCAGAAGGATTAAGGCACGTTTTATTAAAGTTTCTAACATGGGGATATTAAAAAGGCCTGACGCTACACAGCATCAGGCCACCAAAGAAAAATATATAAATTACTCTTTTATCTCAATTTTTACATCAATAGTCTCTTCGCCTTCACCCTCTGTGATGATTTTCTTATGCTTTTTCCATGTTCTTCCTTTTTTACAACTGGATTTTTTTGAACAACCAGACTTATCATAGCATTTTGAACTACAGCATCCGGATTTCTTTGTATAACTTGATTTTGCACAGCTTTTACCCCATGAAGCACACTTGCCTTGATCGCCGTGATAGCTGCTATAACAACCTGCCTTGGCTCCACTGCTACAACCACCACCTTGACATTTAACAATACAACTGACAAAAGAAAATGAAGCCATAAGGATTCCAATGGTAATCACTGCATAGGATGCAAATTTATAGATGCCACCCAGGTCATCCTTTTTTGTTTTAGCAAGCAGTAACATGCCAGCCACAATAACAAGAAGCGCTAGGGAAATTGAGATTAAAATAAACATAATAATGTAATTTAATAGTTAGTATCTAAAATTTTAATAATCATAATTTAATGCTCAAAGATAAAATAAATAATAAGTATTGGTTTTTTCTTTTAATGTGAATATATGAGAATTTGTAGCAATAATCTATATTTGGAATTCAAGAATTGAAAAATGACCAATCTAATAACCAAGCTAAAGCAGGCAATTCAATTTGTCAAATCAGATATTTGGAAGATACGGTTAAATGACCAGCCAAAAAATAGCAAATACCTAATCCGTAATCTTCGAATTATTTTGTTGGCTTTTAGGGGATTTGATGAAGACAAATGTCAGCTAAGGGCTTCAGCGCTAACATTTTATTCCCTTCTTTCTATTGTCCCTGTTGTTGCCATGATTTTTGGAATCGCCAAAGGGTTTGGTTTTGAGGAGATGCTAGAAGTGCAGCTTCAAGAAACGATGTCAGGAAATCCAGAGATCATTGAAGAGGTTATGAAATTCGCAAATTCTATGCTTGAGAATACCAAGGGGGGATTAATTGCAGGTGTTGGTGTTATTGTATTAATATGGTCTGTGATGAAGGTATTGGGCAATATTGAAAATTCATTTAATGATATCTGGGAGATTAAACGTTCAAGGGACATAGTGAGGAAATTCACGGATTACCTCACTATCATGCTGCTAGCGCCCATATTAATGATATTATCTGGTAGTGTTACTGTTTTTATAACAACTCAGATCAATAATATTACAGAGAGTATTTCTCTGCTGGGTTATTTTAGTCCAATTATAGAATTTTTAATAAAGTTGATTCCTTATTCATTGGTTTGGTTGCTCCTGACCTTTATTTACATAGTGATGCCGAACACCAAAGTGGATTTTAAGTCTGCCTTTTTTGCCGGAATAATTGCAGGTACTGGATTTCAGCTTACTGAGTGGATCTATATTAATGGGCAAATTGGGGTGGCTAAGTACAACGCTATTTACGGAAGTTTTGCTGCTTTACCCCTTTTCTTGGGTTGGTTACAGATCTCTTGGTTGATAGTTTTGTTTGGTGCTGAGCTCTCTTTTGCTCATCAAAATGTAGACAGGTATGAATTAGAGATAGATTCATCTGATATGAGCTATTCACAGAAACGCATTCTCTCCTTATTTATCACACATCTTGTGGTCAAAAAGTTTTTGAAAGGAGAAATGGCACTTATGGCAAATGATATCTCTGATAAGTTAAAGATACCCATTCGAATTGTAAGGCAAATATTATTTGATTTACAGCAGGTTCATATTGTATCCGAAATTAAGACAGATGATCCAAAGATTGTTACCTACCAGCCTGCCATTAGTGTTAATTTAATATCAGTGAAGTATGTGATTGAGGCGCTTGAAGCTAAAGGAATGATTGAATTACCGGCAGTTGAAAACAATGAATTGCAATCGATTCAAGAGATTATGAAGGATTTTCAAGGGGAAATTACTGAGTCAAAGTCAAACAAATTGCTTAAAGACATATAAAAAGCCCCTGCCAGAATTGGCAAGGGCCAGAGAAACCACTCTCCCACACTAAATATTATTGTAAACGTATTTAAGCGGTCTACATATTATTGTTTTAATTTTTTATTCCTTTTTTGGTTTATGAAAACCTTCCAAACTATTATATTCCTTTTCAATGATGGTTGTGTCGCTTCCATTTATTTTAAGAATCTTAACTATTACCTTTGTTTCGTTAGTTGCTAAATGGCGTTTAAACGTATATCCGGCACTAAATAAAAGGATACCAATAATTGCAAATACGCCGCCCACCCATTTTATATTTGGGTTTATTTTTTTTAAAAGCTTCATTTGTTTTGCTTTATATGATTAGGTACATTGAAATTTGTTTCCATATTTCAAATCTAATAACTAAAGAAGCCCCCTTGTGTTAAAGGATCGTTAACTATTGTTAAAAAATGTTAAACCCTATTGATTTCATTTAATCTGGGGTAGATTTGCAATATGAATAAAAACCAATTAACACTTATCATTGCTCTTGTATCAGGTGCTATGCTTGGTCTAATTGGAGTTCAATTATATTGGATTCATAATGCAATTGAATTAAAAAAGCAGCAATTTGATCGAGATGTCAATGAAGTGCTTTCCAATGTGGTTGCAGGTTTAGAGAAACAAGAGGTGCTCAATGTTGTTAAGGGCTTTGGCTTTGAAGCTAACCTGTTTAAAAAGCTAGATAACCTTGATTTAAAGATCGATAGTATCCAGGCCTCAACCAAACAGATCGCTGATTCAATCTCTGAAAAAATCGTGAAGATTGAAAAAGGACCTGACAATAGCCCTCAGGGGCATCTTCGCATTGGATTAAATCAGGCCTTTAATCATGATAGTATCATGAAGGGTTTTCAAAGGATGAGTGATGCATTTTTCAGCAATGACCTTAAAAAACTATTTGATTTTCAGTTTGATATGGCACAAAAGCAATTTGATCGTACTATTGGAAAGAGAAAAGATTTTGAAAAAGTGTTCAATCTAGATACTGCAATAATTAATCGGAAGCTTGGTCTGATAAAGGAGGTTATGAAAGAAATGGTTATTGTGGATATCCGGGGAGAATCGATGAATAGGGTAAAGCCAAGAAGTGTGGATTCTGTTTTAGGTGTTGAACTCATCAATAAGGGGATACAACAACCATATAAGATTGGTGTATTTAATGCTAGGAATCAATTGATTTCAGAACATTTGGAACCAGAAATCCATGAACAAATTGCTAAATCTCCTTATCGAATAAACTTGTTTCCTGGATCTGTTATTTCTGAGCCTACGTTCTTAAAGGTTTATTTTCCTGCAAAAAGCAAGTATTTGCTTAAGGCAATGTGGGGTGTTCTGTCTTTGTCTTTTTTGCTTACTATCTTGATAATCCTGTGTTTTTATTACACGGTAAGAACCATTTATAAGCAAAAGAAAGACTCAGAAATAAAGACAGATTTTATCAATAATATGACCCATGAGCTAAAGACACCGATTTCTACCATTGCTTTAGCCTGTGAGTCTATTGGTGATCCACAATTAAAACAAAGCCAGCAGAAAGTAAATGAGTACGTAGGCATGATACATGCAGAAAATGAAAGGCTTGGCAACCTTGTGGAAGATGTATTGCAATCAGCAGTTTTAGATAGGGGGGATTTCAAGATTAAGACGGAGGAAGTTAATGTAGATAATGTAATTTCCGCTTCAATTGAAAAAATGCAAGCACTTGTCGAAAAGAATAATGGCACCATACATATTGAATTAATTGCCAAGGAAAATATTGTAATTGGGGATCGTTTCCATCTTGTAAATGTTCTTTGCAATTTGCTTGATAATGCGATCAAATATTCAAAAGATCTCCCAAAAATTAAAGTTTCAACAGAAAATGTTCAGGACGGACTTAAGATCATATGTGAGGATGATGGGATTGGCATTAGTCTTGAAAACCAAAAGAAAATCTTTGACAAACTATATAGGGTGCCTTCAGGAAACATACATAATGTTAAAGGGTTTGGCTTGGGCCTGAATTATGTTCAAGCGATTGTGCAGAAGCATGGAGGAAATATTAAGGTTATATCAGAGTTGGGAAAAGGCTCTAAATTTGAAATTTTCTTACCTTTCAGATATGGGAAAGCTTAAAGTGCTTGTTGTAGAAGATGACGCGAACCTGGGTACGATATTATCAGAATACCTTGAAGCTAAGGGATACGCACCTTCATTGTTTAAAAATGGCCAAGAGGGTTTTGATGCCTACATTAGTGGCGGGTATCAATTCTGTATTTTGGATATTATGATGCCAATAAAGGATGGTTTTACATTGGCAAGAGAAATAAGGAAAATAGATAAAACGGTTCCTATTTTGTTTTTGACAGCCAAGTCTCTGAGGGAAGATGCTATTGAAGGTTTTAAAATTGGTGCTGATGATTATGTCACCAAGCCTTTTAGTATGGAAGAACTATTACTGAGGATGGATGCCATATTGAGGAGATCAGGAGGAGGGACAGAAGTGAAGAATATTAAAGAATCTTATGAGATTGGTTCTTTCCATTTTGAATGTGAAAAACAGACTCTGTCCAGAGAAAAGTCTGTGGTAAAACTCACATCAAAAGAGAGCGAGCTCTTAGAAATATTATGTGCGAGTGGCAAAGAAACTTTAGAACGAGAGTATGCACTTAAGAAAATATGGGGAGACGACACTTACTTTAATGCCAGATCAATGGATGTGTATATAACAAAGCTTAGAAAATATTTCAAGAGTGATCCTGCCATAGAAATTGTTAATGTGCATGGCAAGGGATTTAAACTGCTTGGATTGGCAGGCCAGAATTAAGATAACTCGGAAAGTGCTGCTTCTGTCATTTTAATTTTCTTCTCATTTTTTATAATGCTGGGTTTAGCAACCCGTTCATCACAATTGGAAATAGGGCATCGTTCGCATGTTTCATTAACCCATTTTTTGGGAATATTTGGGTCGTTTAGAAACTTTACCTTTTTCTTTAAGCTTTCGTTTATAAGAAATCCAATTGTCACACTAATATTTGTATTGGGCTCAGGTGTATTTAGTTTGGCCATTGAAATGCAGAGGTATTCATTTTTTGTTTCCCAGTACTTGGATATTTGAATTCCGGCAATAGGTTCTTTTGCAGAACTTTTTTTAAGTTTTTCAACAATCCCTAAGGAAATCCAT